>JAEUJK010000790.1 GCA_016794735.1 Gemmatimonadota bacterium
GCGCGGGACGTCGACGTGGTGATCGACACGGCGCACGCCTTCGGCCAGTTTCCGCTCTCGCTCCCCGAACTCGGCGTGCCCTTCGCTGCCGTGAACCTGCACAAGTGGATGGGAGCACCGATCGGGGTCGCGGCACTCTACATCCGGAAAGATGCGCTCGACCGCATCGATCGCGCGCACGGCGACGACGGCCCGCTCGACCGGATCGACAGTCGCATCCATACCGGCACGACGGACTTTGCCGCAATCCTGACTGTGCCGGATGCGATGGACTTCCAGGATCGCATCGGCATCCCGCGCAAGGCGGCGCGGCTCCGGTACCTGCGCGACGCGTGGGTCGGTCCCGCACGCTCCATCGCCGGGGTGGATGTCCTCACGCCGGATGAACCCGGGCTCGCCGGCGCGATCACGGGCTTTCGGTTGCACGGCGACGGTTCGCGCGAACGCAACATCGCGATTGCGCGGACGCTGCTCGACGAGTTCGGCATCTTCACCGTGGCACGATCGGGGCTCGCAAAGGGCGACTGCGTGCGGGTGACCCCCGCACTCTACTCGTCACCTGCCGATGCCGCGAAGCTGGTGGCGGCACTTCGTGTGATGGCCGCACGGCGAGTGTGAGCCGCGAGGGTGCTCGCGGTCGAGGCGGTAGCGGCCTTCGAGGGCGGCGGAGAGTCGCGAGAGGGGAGTCATCAGGGGGGCGTGGCGCGGAACCTACGGGAATCCTGCCACGCCCTCAAGGAAGGTCATGACCGTCGGCACGAGCTCCCTGACTGGCTCATGCCCCTCCACGCACCCGCCCAAACTCGGCCAGCCCTTCGATCGAGATGGCGTTGACCTTGGCACCGTTGTCCAGGGCGAAGCTCACCCACGCCGTCTCCCCCAGCAGCAGGCCAGACGAACGCGCGTTGAACGTGTCGTAGTGGAAGTGCTGCAAGCGGATGTCGATGACGTTCCCATGGCGCACGCGCAGCGTACCGTCTTCCACCGTGACGATCACATCGCCGTACATCTCATGGCGATAGGTGCCAGCGTACTCGGCGAGCGGACGCGACGGCTGCGTGTTGGCCACGCGCGCATCGAGGCGCTTCTTCACCTGCTCCGCCGCCTGCGCCTCGGCCTTGCGGGTCTCGGCGAGCGTAATCGCGCTCCAGTCGTACTTCGGCCCGCCGAGCAGGTCGATCAGGATCTTCTGGCCGAGCGCGGAATAGAGGGCGTTGTGCGTCCCGGTGTTGGTAAGGACCACGACACCGAGCTTGCGCTCCGGCACCATGCCGACAAACGACAACATGCCATCGATGCCGCCGGTGTGCTGCAGGAGCTTCACGCCGAGCACGTCGCTGGTCCCGATCCCGAGGGCGTAGAGCGAGAAGTGGCGGCCCAGGCGCAACGTGTCGTTGAGGACACGCGTGGGAATGGAATGGGGCCCGGTGATGTCGGCGAGGGTGCGTGGCTTGAGCAACGTGTCGGCGCCCCACACCCCGTTGGCGAGGATGAAGCGCATCCACTTGGCCATGTCCTGCACGTTCGAGGTGATCGAACCCGCGGGGCCGGCGTTGTCGATGTCACGCCACGGGATGACGCGTGGCGCGCTGTCGTTCGGCCCGAGGTCGTGTGGCGAGGCGATGTTGGACTGCGCGCGCAGCTGCGACATCAACGTGCGCGAGGCCGACATCCCCAACGGCTGGAAGATGCGTCGCGCGATCAGGTCGTCCCAGGACATCCCCGCAGCCGCGGCGAGTGACTGCCCCGCCGTGATGAACATCAGGTTCTGGTAGCCGTACTCGGTGCGGAACGACGAATTGGGCGGCAGGTGCCTGACGAGTCGGATGAGTTCGTCCCGCGAGCGTCCGGTGCCATACCAGAGCGGGTCACCACGGCGACCCAGGCCACTGCGGTGCGACATGGCATCACGCAGGGTGAATTCGCGCGTGACCCACGGGTCGTAGAGCTGGAACCACGGCAGGAACTTCGTGACCTTGTCGTCGAGCGAGAGCTTGCCGTCATCGGCGAGCATCCCGGCGGCGACCGCGGTGAAGAACTTGGTGTTCGATCCGATGGCAAAGAGGGTCTGGTCGTCGACGAGGTCGGGCTTGCCGACTTCGCGCACGCCGAAGCCCTTCGCGTACACCAGCTTGTCGTCCTTGACGATGCCGACCGCCACACCGGCGCCTTGCCACGCGGCGAGCGACCTGGGGATGTAGGTATCGAGCTCGCGGGTGATGGCCGTGATGTCCTGGGCCGCGAGGGGGGCCGCCAGGCAGAG
>JAEUJK010000834.1 GCA_016794735.1 Gemmatimonadota bacterium
CTTCGCCCTTACTGCATCGTGGCGCTGAACATGATGTGCGCCTTGGGCGTTCCGGGGAGCATGATCCACGGATCGTTGCCGCGCGGACGCTCCGGCAGCCCCGTCGAGGCGCCGGTGGCAAACGGCACGTAGACCACGTACAGGCGCCGGCCCTCCGTCACGGCCTGCGTCTTCGGGTCGTACCCCTTGCCGAAGATCTGGTAGAGCGCGGCGGGATCCTTGGGCATCTTGAGCTTGCCGCTCTTCACCTCGGCAAAGCGCACCGTATCGACCTGGGCCGCGGACGTGCCGGCATCACGCAGCTCGCGACCGCGCGCCATGAACGGTTCCATCGACTCGTGGTAACACGACACATGGAACTGCGGCTCTTTGGGATACTGCGCGAGGCAGACCATCCCCTTCCCCTCGCGCAACGTGACGAACTTGCCGGAGGCGTCGTAGCCGAGCACGCGAGCCCCGGCGCGCATCGCCTCGGGGAGCGGGAGCACCGCGGCGGCCACCTGCTCGTCCTTCGGGGGGATCGGCGCCGACGCCTGGGCGCTGGCGAGCACGGGAACAACGGCGAGGACGGCGAGGAACTGGCGCATGCGTGAGGATCTCGGAAGGAGGAACGTGATCGCGCCCGGCCGTCACGGTCGGCCCGGGCCGGGCGCGTGGTGTGGCGACTACCGCAGGGCTTCGAGTCCGGCCTTGAGCCGCGGCATCGCGCCGGCGATGTCGGCTAGGCTCACCGCCCCGATCGAGAGGCGGCACCACCCGGTCTCGCCACTCGCGCCAAACGCGTTGAACGGCACGACCGCCAACCCCGTCGTGCGCAGCAACCACTGGCGCACGGCTTCGTTGGTGGTGAGCGTCGGTCCATCGGGGGGCGTCTTGCCCATGAGCGCGAACTGGCCGGAGAGGTAGATCGCGCCCTGCGGCGCCACCGCATCCACCGGATGCCCCTGCGCGCGCAACGCCTGGATCCCGTCGTACAGGGCCGACAGTCGGGCCTGCGCCCCGGCGATCAACTCCTTCCGGTACGCCGCGATGGCGTCTTCCGCCATGAGCAACTTCGCCGTGGCCACCTGCTCGGCGCGCGGCGCCCAGGTGCCCACATGCTGCAGGAAGTTGTTCATCTTGTCGATGATGTCCGTCGGCGCCATCACCCAACCCACCCGCACACCGGTGGAGGCAAACGCCTTGGAGATGCCGTCGATGTAGACCGTGTACCGCGCCATCTCCGGACGCAACGTCACCGGATCCACGTGGGAGATGTCGCCAAAGGTGAGCTGCCAGTACACCTGGTCGTACAACACGTAGAGCGGGCGCTCACCGGGCCCACGACGGGCGTTCTCGGCCAGCACCAGGTCACAGATGGCACCTAACGACTCCGCCGTGAAGCAGGTGCCGCACGGATTGAGCGGCGAGTTGAGGGCGAGCATGCGCGCGCCACGCAGGTGCGGCGCAATTGCCTCGGGCGAGGGCATGAACGCGTCCTCGGCCTTGCAGGCGAGCGGGACCCCCTTCGCCCCGACCATGTGGCAGTAGTAGTTGTTGTTCCACGACGGCGCGCCGTAGACCACCACGTCACCCGGATCGAGCAGGGTCGCATAGGTGCCGTACACCCCAGGACGCGAGCCCGAGGTCACCAGGGTGCACTCCACCGGATACTTGAGGCCGAGTCCGCGTTCGGTGTAGTCGACAATCGCCTCGCGCAGGGCGGGCATGCCGTGCGACGGCGGATAGTTGGTCTCGCGATGGTGCAACGCCTCGACGATCGCCGACTCCAAATACTCGGGGATCGGGAACTGCTTGGGGTCGAAGTCACCCACCGTGAGGTTGCAGACCTTCTCGCCACCGGCGATGCGCTGGCGGATCTCGCCGGCGATCTTGAGGATGGCCGACCCCTCCAGCGTCCCGACCGGGGTGGAGATGCGCCCTCGGGCATCGGCGGCAGTGCGGACCAGGCTGGTGGTGTCTGTCGTGGCGGCGTGCGTCATGAAGCGTTCTGGTGGGGTCCGCTCAACTTACCCGGATCACGCAGCGGTCTCCATCATCGGGGTACCTGAGCGGCGCCCCGCTCCGCGATCCCTTACCGACCAGGGGACGTCGGCTGCATGCCCCCGGGGGCCCGCCGAAGCAGGTCCGGGTGGCACCGATCTTCCGGAGTCCGTTTCCCTTTGGGCAGGGGAACCGTCCTCTTCCACAGGGGTTGGAGGGTGCTCCCGGACCCGCGGCCCCGATCGCTTAAGTTCCTGTCACACCGACGATTCCGCGTTCATG
>JAEUJK010000840.1 GCA_016794735.1 Gemmatimonadota bacterium
CAAGACCTACGAGGATGCGCGGAGCTACATCGCGGGGGGCGACACGCTGGTCTTCACGCGTGGGCTGGGGATCAAGAAGAACTCGGTGGTCCTGCCGGCGGGTTATGAGGTGGTGTCGGTGAACTACCCGTCGCAGGTACGCCAGGAAGCGGACGGGCGCCTGCAGCTCTCGTTCATGAACATCGGCCCTGCCGAGGTGCCGTATGTGGTTAAGGCGCGACGCATTGGCGCCGGGGGGGCCCCCCCCACTTCACAACGTACCACGCGCCCGACCGTCGACCGCAATCCTTCCATTGCGACCGGTAGCACACCCACTGCATCGGCACCCGTCGCCACTTCCACCGCCGAACCCGATCCCACGCGCGACCCGCGACTCGGCGAACGCGCGCGCCAGGACCGGGAGATCGTCTACTTCCTCCAGCCGCCGGAAACGAGCGCCTTCGACCTCTACCACGACTACACCGAATCGCGAGTGGGCGTCGGTCGCTACCTCAACGTCGTGCGCGCCGGGAGCCGCGTGTCCAACCCCTCCGCCTACATCCTCGACACGGGAGAACCCGCGACCGTCCGCACCCTGCGCGGCAGCGCGATCGCCGACGCCAAGGTCGACATCGGCGGCCCGGTCACGAGCGAGTCCGAGGTGGTGGTCATCGACTTCCGGGCGCCAGCGGCGGGCGAGTCCGTACGCCTGCGCATCAGCGAGACCTACACCGACCCCGCGCGGTATCGCCTGCAGGGTGGGATGCTCGTGTGGGATCGCGGGTTCGGCCGCCCGGCCAACGCGATGGTGCTGCCCGCGGGGTGGTCACTGACTAACTGTTCCGTGCCAGCTACGGTCACGCCAACGGACGACGGACGGACGCGGCTCGACTTCCTCAATCCCCGCAACGACGAGATCAGCGTCCTGGTGACGGCACGCCGGCGCTGATCAGTCGGCGCGGAGTTCGCGTGCCGGGTCCGCGCGGCCCGCGCGCCATGCCGGCACGCTGGCCGCGGTGGCACACAGACCCACCAGGAGCAGCGCGGTGAGGGTTGGCGTCGCGATGTTGGCGGC
The DNA here is from genome assembly GCA_016794735.1 of Gemmatimonadota bacterium. Taxonomy (GTDB): domain Bacteria; phylum Gemmatimonadota; class Gemmatimonadetes; order Gemmatimonadales; family Gemmatimonadaceae; genus RBC101. The sequence goes on from JAEUJK010000840.1 coordinate 1,055, forward strand.
GTCGACCCCCGGGAAGAGGGACGCAAACCACCGGGCCAGCCCGGCGGCCACCACGGCACCTGCCACGGCACCGGGCACCACCACGGCCAGTCCCTCGCCGAGCACCATCCGATGCAGACGTCGCGGCGTCGCGCCAAGTGCCGCCCGCACGCCGAACTCGCGACGGCGCGCCGCCACACCGCCCGCCATCACCGCGTACAGCCCGGTGAGCGCCAGCATCACGATCATCCCCGCATACGCGCCGAGCACCGCGGCCAGCAGGCGTGTCGGCGCGAGCGTCGTGTCGAGGTGCCGGCCCATCGTGCCCGCGTCATTGACCAGGATCGCCGGTTCCACCTCGGCGATCGCGCGCCGGGCGGCCGCGATCACGAGCGACGGTTCAATGGCGGCACGCACCGCGAGGAACAGCGTCGCGTTGTCAAACTGCCGAAAGGGGATGTACACCGTGGGGCGCGGGGTGAGCAGCTCCCGATACCGCGTGTCACCGACCACACCGACCACCGTGGCGGTGAGCCCGGCCCAGAGCGCAACGCGCTGTCCCACCGCGTCCTGCCCGGGAAAAAGCCGTTGCGCACCGCCCTCGCTCAGGACCACCACCCGTGGCGATGACTCGCGATCGCTCGCGCTGATCCAGCGCCCGCGACGCAATGCCAACCCGGTCACCGCCATGTAGTCGGCGTTGGTGACTTCCATGTTCAGGTAGGCACGTCGCGCGGTGTCGGCGGGTGAGGCATCCGCGGGGGCCAGCCGCCCGTCCCATCCCGCCGCGCCGGCGAACGGCGTCGCCGTGATCGGCGCGACACCGGCAATGCCCGGGGTTGCGCGGACGCGCTCGAGGATCGATTCCAGTCGTACGCGGTACGCCTCCAGCGCTCCCGCGGCGCGTTCGCGCGGGACGTCGCCGGCACTCGGGATCGTCAACTCGACAAACGCGAGCGTGCTGGCCTGCGACAATCCCAGGTCGAGTGCGCGCTGGTGCGACAAGCTGCGTGTTCCCTGGATCGCCCCGAGCATGACGACGATCGCCATGGCCACCTGCGACGCCACGACGAGCCGCCGGACCCTCGCATGCGTGGCCTGGGGCCCCGCCACGTCCCGCGCGTTGCCCAGCACGCGCGCCGGATCCGTGCGCGCCACGACGAGGACCGGGGCGAGCCCCACGACCACGAGCACGATCGCGCAGGCGGCCAGCACGACGCCGAGCAGCGACCAGTCGAGCGCAACCTGGCCCAAACGCGGAATGCTGCTCGGTGCAAGGACGAGGAAGACGCGCAGCACGGCCGCGCCCCCCAGCACCCCCACGACACCACTCGCCGCCGTCAACAGCGCGAGCTCGGCGAGCAACTCGCGGGCCAGGCGCTCGCGCGCGGCACCGAGGGCCGTGCGCACGGCCAGCTCGCGTTGCCGCTGCGTCGCCCGCACGAGGCACATCGACACCACGTTGCCGCAGCTCACCAGCAACGCGAGGAATCCCGCCAGCGCGAAGGCACCAAACACCGGACGCACATCGCCGTTGATGAGCTCCGGCAGGGTGCGCACACTCGCCCGCGCGCCCACATACACGTCCTGGCCACGACGCCCCAACGACGCGTAGTAGGCGTCCACCACCTGGCGGGCCTGCTCGGCGCTCGCCCCCGGCGCCAGCCGCGCCACGACGTCGATGCTCCACGGCGTGGCATCGAGTGACCCATTGACCGCGGCCGTGGGCGCGAAGGCCGACCAGAATTCCACACCACGCGGGTAATCGAGCCCCGAGGGGACCACGCCGACCACGGTGTAGGACGCGCCGAAGCGCGGCTCCCGCAGCACCCGGCCAATGATGGCCGGATCACCCCCAAACCTCGTGCGCCACGCGCGTTCGCCGAGCACCATCACGCGCGTGGCACCAACCACATCGTCCTCGGGCCGAAGGGTGCGTCCCAGGATCGGACGCATCCCGAGCACCTGGAAGAAGGTCCCGCCAACAAGGGTCCCGCGCATGCGCAGCGGCAGCGCATCGCCTGCGGGCGACGTGAACGTCCAGTCGTACGCGCCGTTGTAGTCCGACGCGACCACCGTGGCGACGCCGCGCATCGCGGCAGCCAGCGGACCGATATCCAGTGGCCTGAGGGGCAGGTGGGTGAACGAACCCGCGCGGTCGGCACCCCACAACACGACCACGCGATCCGCCTCGCGCGCGGGAAGCCCCGCAAACGCGACGGCGCGCGCGATCACGCCGGTCGCGGACGCGAGCGCGATACCGATGCCCAGCGTCAAGACCACACCGACGGTGAATGGCGTCCATCGACCCAGCAATCCGCGAAGCGCCGTGCGGAACACCCCTGTCACGACTCGCCCCTGGTCCGCAGCCCCGCCACACACCCCACGATCCGGCTCATAACGGGAAGTGCATCCCGATCCCGACGTACTGGATCTTCTGCCGGAAGAACTGGCCGTACGGCGACGGGCCGCGATAACTCTCCAGCATCAGGGACCAGCGGCGCGACGGCGGGTCGGCGCCACGCGTGCGCTCGAACTCGAGCCCGGCGCGCGCCGAGACGGCGGGATCCCAGTCCTGCTCCTGCGCAGCCTTGAGGTCGACCGCGAGCACCGGGCGCACGCCGCCGATCGTTTGTCCCAGGTTGAGCAGCGGCGTCGCGCGGCGTAACTCGGCCCCCGCATGGGCAACGAACTTCTGCAGCGCTGTCGGTGACCGGTGGAACAGGAACTCCCCACCACCGTAGACCCGGAGCGGTCCATCCACCGACACCAGCGCCTCCGCGGCCTCGAACGAGAGGTTCACCCGTTCGGGATGGTCGCTCCGCAGGAGGAACTCGTCGCCGAGGTGCGAACTCTGGTGATAGACGCGCAGGCGCATGGCGAAGGCGTCACGCCGGATCGTCAGCGGCAGGCCGACCAGGTAGTCGGCATTGAGCAGGTCGAACGACTCGCTGTCGAGGTCAAACTGCGCAAAGACGGCGCCTTCGAGCGAGAGCTGCACGCCGTTGCCGCGCGTCGAGCCACCCCAGCGCGCGAGCCCGAACTGGTCGCCGACCCCGACGGACCCGATGGTCGACAGGGAATCGCGCTCCCCGATCGTGCGCTGGTAACTCACGAACGAACGGATCGCCTTGGGGTCGGCGAGGAGGGGACACCACGAGTCGCCCGTTGGCAGCCCGACATACCCCTGGCGCTCCGACGCAGGAATGCGCAGTCCGCAGCGCTCGACCGCGGGCTGTGCACGTAGCGCCGGGGCCACCAGGCCCACGGCCAGCAGGATCATCGGTGCGCGCATCAGCGGTCTCCGTTCGGAATGATCACCATGATGGAAGCCGATCCGCCACACTTGGCCCGGCACACGCTTCCTGAGCAGTGCTACAGCCAGGGCGAAGCACGAGCGGCACGGGCAGTACGGGAAGCACGGGTCAGGCCGCGACTCGTGCTTGCCTCACCTCGTGCTTCCCTCACCTCGTCCTTCCGTGCTTCATCCGTGCTGTGTGACTTCGTCAGTCCGGAATCACGACGCTCTTCGACAGGAACGGGGCCCGCACCGGATCGGTCTTCGGCCCCTTCTCCTTCGACTTCGCAACCATCTTCTCGACCTCTTCCATCAGGCGCGCGTTGTTCATCACCACGCCGTCCTTGATGGTGTGCACGATCCCCTGCGTGCGGTACATCTTGCCGTCCTTGTCGAGCGCGAGGTCGCCGAACGAATAGAGGTACTTGAGGTTCATTGCCGGGTTCCCGTCCACGAGCAGCAAGTCGGCCTTGTACCCGGGGCGCACCATGCCGAGATCCTTCTCGCCGAGGGTCTGCGCCGAGTTCATCGTGGCCGCCTTGATCACCTCGAGGCCGTGCATGCCGGTCTCGCGCAGCAGCTGCAGCTCGCGCACCGAGCTGAAGCCCGGCGTGGCCCAGATGTAGTTGTCGTCCGTGCCAAAGGCGACCCGCCCGTTGCGCTTGTTGAACTCGTAGATCAGGTCACCCCACAAGCGGAAAGCATACGTCCAGTTGTACTCGTCGTCGCTCGTCCAGTCATAATGGAAGGCGCCGTGCCAGGCCGGGTTCGGCAGGTTCCAGCCCCACAGCGACTGGTGCGTGTACTTCTCGTGCCACGGCAGCGAGCTGGCACGGAGGAAGTCGCGGTTGGCCTCGTACACCACGCGCGTGGGCAGCATCGTCACCCCGCACTTCACCAGCGAGTCGGCGACCTCGGTCAGCAGCCGTTCCTTGTTGGTGTAGGTCCAGACCTTCCCCGCCTCGCGGAAGCGGTCGTTCTCGTTGCCGTAGGAGTAGTTCGGCGGAAAGGCCTGCGTCTTGTTGTCGAGCGCCGATTCCGCGTAGCCATAGTGGTGCTCGATCATCGTGATGCCGGCGCACGCCGCCCGCACCGCGTTCGTCACCGCCGTGTTCGACGGCTGCAGGTGGAACGAGGTGATCATCCCGTTTTCCTTCGCCGCCTTCGCGATCGCCGTCACCAGCTCGAGGGACCAGCCCAGCGGGTCCATCGAGATGACACGCAATCCGGCGTTTGCCATCGCCTTCACCACCTGCGGCGCCTTGGCCGGATCGTCCAGGTCGGCGCGGGAGAAGCCGGTCGTCCCCGATCCGTAGCCGCTGAGCGGGAACATGCGCGGCGCGATGATCTCGTTCCCCGCGCTCTTCTTCGCTTCGGTCATTGCCTCGGGAAGCCCGCGATCGGCGGCGTTGACCATCGTCGTCACGCCCATCGCCAGCTTGAGGTAATAGACGTACTCCAGTTCCTGGGGCAGCGTGCGCAGGTGCGTGTGCAGGTCGATCATCCCCGGCATCAGATACTTGCCGGTGCCGTCGATGACCCGATCCCCCGACGTGCGCGTGATCTGGCGACGCTGGGCGGAGACCGGGTCGCGCGGGATCATCTGCGAGATCGTGTTCCCCTCGATCATCACATCGTACGGGCCAGCCGGCGGGCCGCCGTGACCGGGGATCACCATGACGTTGGTGATGACGAGCGACGCATACGGCCCCTCGGCCAGGTCGCCGAACTTGCGCGTGGTGAGGTTCGCGGGAGTGGCCGGACGCTGTGCCAGCGCGGTGCCGGCCAGGGTTGCCAGGAGAAGGAGGGATCGCATGCGAGTCGGGTGGACGGGGATGGCCGAAGTGGCACACCGTGGAGGAAAAAGAGCGGGCCGACACCGGCTCCCGCAATCGGGCGCGCCCAAGTGAGCCGGGACGGGCTCCTTGGCGCCCCGCGACGTGGCTAGTTTGCGGATTCCCGTGTCGCGAACCTCATCCTCCCTGGCGGACCCGTTGGTCCCCCCGTCGGCCAACCCGCGGGGGGTTGCCGGTGTGGGCTCCGGCCGGCGCGCCGCCTACCTCATCGACCTGCCGGCCACGGCCGAACGTACGGACGGGGTGGTCGTGGTCCTCGGCGTCGAGGAGCAGGACGCGACCGGGGCCTGGGGGTCGCCGCGACCCGTCGGGGGGAACCTCTTCGCACACGCCGGGGCGCCCGACGCGCTCGAACGCGAGTTCGCCCAGGTCGTGCCGAACGTCCCACGGGACGGCCCGGCGGGCCCCGGTCAGGTCATCGTCCCGCCAGCACGTTTCGGGACGACCCTCCGCCAGATGTTGTTCTCCGGTCGCGGCCGGATCCGCTTCACCAGCGAAGGTCCGTTCCACGCCGTGCGGTGGGACGACGAGCTGCCGTGGGAGATCGAGGTGTCGGTCACGCCGGACCGGGGGCGCGAGCGATTCATCGTGGAAGGCTGGTTCGTGCGTGACGGCGCCCGCATGCCCGTCTCTGGAGCCACCGCCCTGATCCGGGGTGGCCTGGCCCTGGTCGACGACACCCTGCATCGGTTCGCCGACGACGGACGCTTCCCGGTCCTGCTGGCCCTGCACGCCCGCCCGAAGTTCACGGTGTCGCCGTCGGGACTCCTCGCCTACCTGGGCGAGCTGCACACCCTGCCGCGCCTTCCGCTCCTCACGCTGCCCGAGGGGCATTCGCTCTCGCCGGTGAGCGCCGTGCCGACCCCACGCGTGCGCGTGCGGCGGGTGCGCGACGAGGACACCGAGTCCGAGCGACTCGAGGCGACGCTCGCCTTCGACTACGCCGGCGAGACAGTCGACGCCGCGGACCCTCGCGCGTCGGTGTTCGACCGTGCGACCAACCAGCTGTTGCAGCGATCGGCCGAGGCCGAGGCGGCCGCGCGTGAGGCGGCGGTGGCAGCCGGTCTGCGGGCCCAGGAAGATGCCGCCCTGCGCCTGCCCGAGCGCCGCGCCGCGGACATCGCCACCTCGCTGCGCGCGCAGGGCTTCCTCGTGGAGATGGATGGCGCGCTCCTCCACACCGAGATGGAGATCGACCTTCGGGTCGCGAGCGGCATCGACTGGTTCGACGTCCACGGGCACGCGACGTTCGACGGCACCGCCGTCGCCTGGCCGGAGTTGCTCAAGGCCGCACGCACCGGGGAGCGGTTCGTCACCCTGGCCGACGGCTCGGT
>JAEUJK010000866.1 GCA_016794735.1 Gemmatimonadota bacterium
AGCGCGCTGGCGCCTAACGCGGCAATGATCGCCCCCGGCGGCACCGTCGCCTGGAGGGGCGTCGTGCTGCGGATGAGGAGCGACACCCCCCACCCGACCACGAGCCCCACCATCGCGCCGATCGCGGTGAGTGTCGCGGCCTCCACGAGGAACTGCCACAGGATCGTCGACTTCGTGGCACCGAGCGCCTTCCGCACCCCGATCTCACGCGTCCGCTCCGTGACCGAGATCATCATGATCGCCACGACGCCCACGCCGCCAACGATCAACCCGATGCCGGAAAGCGTGATCATCACGAGGAAGAACACCCCGGTCATCTTCCCCCAGGTCTCGAACAACTTCTCCTGGGTGATGATGGCGAAGTCGTTCTCCTGCGAGGGACGTAACCCGCGCTGCGACCGCATCGTGGCCACCACGTCGTCGATGGCTTCGTCGCGGCTCACCCCGGGACGCGGCTTCACCGCCAGCTCGATCCACTCGATCCAGATGTTCAGGTACTTGTTGCCGGTGCTGAACGGCACATACGCGCGCGGGCTCGGCGTCCCGAGGAACTCGCCGCCACCCTCGAACACGCCGATCACCTCGTAGGGCGAACGGTTGACCTGCACGACCTTGCCTAACGGGTCGCTCCCCTCGCCGAACAACCGCTTCTTCATTTCCTCGTTGATCACCACGACGCGCGCGGAGTTGAGGTCCTCCGACGCGGTGAAGTTGCGGCCCTCGACGATGTCGCCGCCGCTGATCTCGAGCCAGTCGGAGCTCGTGGCCGTGATGCGCGCCCCGGGCAACTGGCGGTCGAAGTACTTGAACGACGCCGACGTGCCGGAGCCGATGTTGACGCCCTGCACCGTTTCCAGTCGACGGATCGCTGCGACCTCGCTCAAGCGGATCGGCGGGTTGTTGCGCCACTTGCACGTCTCGTCGGAGCCGTCGCAGGCCTCGAGCGAGATCGGGAAGCGATTGACCCCGAAGGTGGTCGGCCCGGCCTTCTCGAATTCCTGCGCCACACCGCGGTTGATGCCATGGATGGCCGCGGACATGACGACGACGACGAACACGCCGATCGCGATGCCCAGGATGGTGAGCGCCGCGCGCACGCGATTGCTCCGCAGCTGCTCGACTGCGATTCCCACTCCCTCGACGAGCTGTCCGACGCGCATGGGCTACTCCTGCCGCAGGGCGGCCACCGGGTCGAGTCGCGACGCACGACTCGCCGGGTACACGCCGGAAATGATCCCCACCCCACCACCCACCACCACGCCCACCACGACCGACCACAGCTCAACACTCGTTGGCAGCGGCGACACCGCCGAGATCAAGCGCGCGAGCCCGAAGCCCACGGCGATCCCGAGCGCTGCACCAACCACGGCCAGCGTCGTCGACTCCACCAGGAACTGCGAGAGGATGTCGCGCCGACGGGCCCCCAGCGCCTTGCGCACGCCGATCTCACGCGTCCGCTCCGCCACGGCCACGAGCATGATGTTCATGATCACGATCGAACCCACCAGCAACCCGATCGCGGGCAGCGCGATCCCTGCCAGCACGAGGAATCCCTGGATCTTCTTCCAGAACTCGAGCGCGCTGTCCGACGTCTGCAGCGAGAAGTTGTCCTTCTGCGACGGACGCAAGCCGCGATGGCTGCGCATGAAGACGCGGATGTCTTCCATGGTCGCCTGCATCTGCTGCTGGTCCGGCAACTTGATGATGATCCCGTCGATCACGCGCGGGGGATTCACCAGTCGCTTGGCCGGCGTGTTGTAGGGCGTGACGACGAACTTGTCCAGCGAGATGCCGAACGCGTTCCCCTGCTTCTCGGCCACGCCGATCACCTGGTAGGGAATGCCGCCGAGGGACAACTCGCGACCGATCGGGTCCACGCTGGGGAAGAAATGCGACTTCACGTCCTCGCCGATCACCACCACCGTCGAACCCAGCGCCTGTTCCTGCGCCGTCGGCAAGCGACCCGACGTCACTCCCATGTTCTTCTGCCCGAACCAATCGCCGTCGGCGACCGTCACGCTGATCACACGTGGACGTGCATAGCGCGATTCCGCGTTCACGTTGCCTTCGGAGTACACCGCCCAGGTGGCGGCCGCCGGCAGCTCCTGGATGACCGGCTGGATGTCCTCTTCACGCAAGCGGGGACGGAGGTTCCACGAGCGCCACTCGGCCTCGTCGATGTCACCCATCGTGATGTTGGGACGACGGCGCAGCTCGAAGCTGTTCTTCGGGATCAGCTTCCCGACGAGGTCGTCTTCCATGAAGCGCCCCATCCCGTTCACGATCGAGACAATCGCGATCAGGAACATCACGCCGATGGTCACGCCAAGCAGCGTGAAGAAGCTCTTCAGCTTCTGGGCGCGGATCTGGCTCAGGGCCAGTCGGACGGCTTCAAACAGGGGCATGGTCGGGGCGTACGCCCTCCCGCGACCCGTGGTTTCAGGGGCTGGCGGCCGCACCAGGCCTCGGGATGACCCCTCGCCGCGCCCTATTACCTCAGTGCGGGAATGGTCCGCGGCCTTGTTATCCCCCCCCGGGGCGTGTACCCTTTATTCAGCACATGCGCTGCCCCGGCGGCGCAACTCGTCCTCTAGACCCAGGGCCTGCCAGTCGCGCAGGCCCTTTTTTCATCCCCACCAGGGCACCAGCACATGCGTACAACCGGCACGGTCAAGTGGTTCAACGACTCCAAGGGCTTTGGCTTCGTTACCCCCTCGGATGGCTCGAAGGACTGCTTCGTCCATCACTCGGCGATCCAGGGCAGCGGCTTCAAGTCCCTGACGGACGGCGAGAAGGTGGAGTTCGACATCGTGCAGGGCCCCAAGGGTCCGGCCGCCGAGAACGTCACCCGCCTCTCGAATTGAGCGAGCGGGTAGTGGCTGAGGGCTGGCTTCCACCACCCTTCCTCAAGACGCACCGGGCGATCACCGCGTGTGCGCGAGAGCTCGAAGCCCTCGCGGACGCGGCGGTCGCCGAGGTTGATGCCTGGCATTCCTCCGGGATTGCCGACAAACCATCGGCGCGCCGTACACCCAAGCGGTGCGTGATCCAGGTCGGGCCTGTGGCCCTGTCCATCACCTGGCTCCCGTCCGCGGGTGGCGACATTGCCACGGGCGAACTGCTCGTGGTGGTCTGGCACGGTATCCTCGGTCCCCGACCGGACTATCAGTTCGAGCGGGCCGGGTCCCGACCGCCGCCGCTGGTCACGCGTGAAGTGTGGCAGAAGGTGCTGCACCCAGGAGTCGTGGGGGCAGACAGCTGGCGATGGCTGGAGCCGGGGCAGGAAGCCGCGCACGGACAGACGGGCGCCGAGTTGGCCGCCCGCTGCGTCGAGGCACTGCGCGACGCGTTTCACCTGGTCACGGGCGATCCCCGACCACTCGCACCAAATACTGGAGTTCAATGAAGCAGGACAACATCGAGATGCAGGGCGTCGTCGCCGAGGTCCTGCCTTCTGCCATGTTTCGCGTGTCGCTCGACAACGGCCACCAGCTTCTGGCCACCACTGCCGGCAAGATGCGGAAGCACCGCATCCGGATCCTGGCGGGCGACCAGGTGACCGT
>JAEUJK010000902.1 GCA_016794735.1 Gemmatimonadota bacterium
GACACGCAACACAGCGGGTACGTCCTCGCGCCGGGCGAAACCGAGGTTCCCGCCGGCATTCGCAAGGCGCTCTCCAACTCCAACCGGCTGCAGGACATCCTCTTCGAGGAAACCCGTCCCGCGCGTTCCGGGAACGAGATCCTGCGCGCCACGCTGGCCAAGCTGAAGGCCGAAGGGGTCATGGGGACGATGTACTCGCACCCGATCGGCATGCACGGGCACGGCGCGGGGCCGCTGATTGGCCTCTGGGACTACCAGGATGGCGTGCCCGGCCGCGGCGACGCACCGGTCATTCCGGGCATGTGGTTCTCCTCGGAACTTCAGACCACGAGTCCAGTTCCGGAGTGGGGCGGCCAGCCGCTCCGTGTGGCCCAGGAGGAGGACTTCATCGTCGGGCAGGACGGCAAGCCGCGGTGGGCCTTCAAGCGTCAATCCGAGTTCCACCTCGTGCGCCCGAAGCCTGCAAGCTGAGCCTTATATTCCCAGTCGACGCGTCGCCGCCGGCGACGCCACCATCCGGGACCTGAACGTGCAGCGCGGAAACAAGAAACTGATCGTCGTCGGTGATCGCGTCCTCATTCGCCTCGAGGAGGGTGAAGAGCGGACGAATGTCGGCCTGTACCTGCCGCCGACCGCCATTGATTCGCAGGCCGTGCAGGGCGGTGTGATCGTGGCCACCGGGCCGGGCAGTCCGTTGCCCGACTTCAACGAGAACTCCGATGAACCGTGGCGCACGACGCATCGGGAGCCGTCGCCACGTTTCGTGAAGATGCAGGCCGAGACCGGCGACTACGCCCTCTTTTTCCGGAAGGCCGCGGTCGAGATCACCTTCGAGAACGAACGCTTCCTCGTTGTCCCGCAACACGCCCTCCTCGCGCTCGTGCGCGAGGGATATCGCGAAGAGTGAACCGCGGGACATGACCCACAGCCTACGCCCCCCCATGATGTACGATGAACGCCTGGTGGCACCCATGCGTGAGGACCTGACCCGCATCGGCTTCACCGAGCTGCGCAGCGCGCAGGCCGTCGACGAGACGCTGCCGAACAGCACCGGCACCACCCTGGTCGTCGTCAACTCGGTGTGCGGATGCTCGGCGCGGATGGCGCGCCCGGCGGTCCGCATGGCTCTCGAGGCCAACGTGCCGCGCCCCGATCACCTCACCACCGTGTTTGCCGGCCAGGACACCGAAGCGGCCGCACGCGCCCGCAGCTACTTCACCGGCTATCCGCCGTCGAGCCCGTCGATTGCGCTGCTCAAGCACGGCAAGCTGGTCTACATGATGGAGCGCTGGCAGATCGAAAGCCGGTCGGCCGATGCGATTGCCGCGGATCTGGCTGCGGCTTTCCAGACGCACTGCGCCGCGTCCCCCGCCTGAGCGGCATCCCGTGCGCGGCGGAACGGTCACGCTGCTCGCGAATCGGAGAACCGAAGGAGCGCTCGACGTTGCCCGGGTTCTTACGTCCCGGCTCCGCGCCACCGTCGATGGACGACCGGTCGTCCTGATCACCGACCCCGCGTTCCGCACGCGGAATCACCGCGGCGCGCGGGACCCCGGCGAGGTGGTGGGGCCGGCCTCAGTGCCGGCCTTGCTGGGACGCCTCCCGGCCCAGGGGTACGCGATCATCGCCTTCCTCGGGCCACTGCGCCAGCAGGTGGTGGCTGCGCTCGACCGGTCCGGCCTGGTGGTGCTGCTCACCGACGTGGAGGTGCAGTCGCTCCGGGCCGCGCAACGCACACTGCACCTGCTGACCGAGGTGGGCTACCCGGTCGACAAGGTCGCCGTCGTCGTGGTCACGCCGACGCCGCAGGCCATCGACCAGGCGGCGGTTCGGACGGCCCTGCGCCGCGACGTGGCCCACGTGCTGCCACGCACGATCGACGGCGCAGAAGACGCCGCCGCCTACGATGCCCTCGTGTCCCGGATCCGCGGCGCCTAACGCGCGACGCGGATCCAGTGCAGCACCTCGCGCATCGACGGCTTCTTGCCGTACATGAGCACGCCGGTGCGGTAGATGCGCGCCGCGAGCCACATGGCGCCGAGGCAGGTGAGGAGCAGGAGCAGGAGTGACCCGACCAGCTCCAGGGGACTCACGGTCGTGAGGCTCATCCGTACCGGCATCAGGATCGGCGCCGAGAACGGGATCATCGACACCGTGCGGGCGAGTGACCCGTTGGGCGCGAACAGCACCGGCGGCAGGAGGAGCAGGCTCGGGATGATGAGCATCACGAGCGGCGTGGCCACCTGCTGCGCGTCCTGCGTGCTCGACACCATCGACCCCGCCGCGGCGAACAGCGTGGCAAACAACGTGTAGCCGAGGACAAAGAAGCAGAGGAAGAGCAGGGCCGTGCCCAGCGAGACCGAGGGCAGCGTGAACGCGGGCATTCCCGCGCTGAGCCCGAGCGCGGCTTCGATCGGCTTGCGGAAGTTCATGAGGGTGAGCGCGGACCCCACCCAGACCAGCTGCTGCGTCATCCCCACGGCGCCGACGCCGAGCACCTTGCCGGCGAGGAGCTTGTCGGGCGGAATGGCCGCGACCACCACCTCGGCGACTCGCTGCGACTTCTCCTCGATCACGCCCATCATGATCGCCTGCCCGTAGAGCATGATGCTCATGTAGAGCAGCAGGGCGATGCCGTAGGCGAGGGCCATGGCCCCTTCACCGGCGCCCCCGCGCCCGCGCTCACCCAGGCGCTGCGCGTCCATGTTGAGGTCGATCTTGGACAACATCCGGATGCGCTGCGGGTCGAGTCCCTCCGACTCGAAGCGCCGCCCGAGCACCGCCTGCTTCACCGCTTCCTCCAGGCGACGCATGTCCGGCACGGT
>JAEUJK010000039.1 GCA_016794735.1 Gemmatimonadota bacterium
ACCCCCTGCCCCATGTCGCTCCGGGCGACCGTGATCGTCACGGTGCCATCGGGATCGAGGCGCAGGAAGGCGTTCGGCGCCCAGGGCTCGGCGGTGGCGTCACTCGCGCCTGCTTTTGGTGCGTAGAGCGTGAGGAGAAACCCGCCGCCGGCGAGGCCAGCGACCTGCACGAAATCGCGTCGGTTCATTGTCATGGCTCAGCCCTCCCCTGCCGCGCGGTGGATGGCCTGGCGGATGCGGTCGTAGGTGCCGCAGCGACAGATGTTGCCCACCATCGCGTCGTCGATGTCGGCGTCGGTCGGCTTCGGCGTGCGTGCGAGCAGGGCGGCTGCGGCCATCACCTGGCCGGACTGGCAGTAACCGCACTGCGGCACGTCGATCTCGGCCCAGGCGCGCTGCACCGCGTGGGAGCCGTCGGGCGACAGTCCCTCGATGGTCGTGACGGCCCGCTCGCCAACCCGGGAGATGGGGGTCGTGCAGGCGCGCGTCGCGACCCCGTTGAGGTGGACCGTGCAGGCCCCGCACTGCGCGATCCCGCAGCCGAACTTCGTGCCGGTGAGGTGCAGCACGTCGCGCAGCACCCAGAGGAGCGGGGTGTCGGCGTCGACGTCCACGGTGCGTGGCGTACCGTTGACACGAAGCGTGAAGGCGGGCATGGCAACCTCCAGGTGCGCGGGAACTCGAAGGTCGCACGGAGTGCGCGTGCCGAGCAAGGCACAACCGGGGGCGCGACTGTCATATTTCCCTCGTGATTCCGAGTCGCCCCATCATCGCCGCCACGGTCCTGGCGCTTGGCGCCGCCGCGCTGTGGCCCGTGCATGCGCAGCCCCGCCGGACTCGACAGGTCGTGGTTCCCGCGCGCGGCACGCCGCTTCGCCAGGCGTTGCTCGACGCGGTGCGGCAGCACGTGGGGACCAAGTCACAGTTCAAGGTGGCGCACCTCGCCGTATGGGATTCGGTCGCGTTCGTGCGGGCGGGCGAGGTCGTGCCTGACGACGAGGGGCTGCAGGAGACCGACCTTTTCGTGGAAGCCTTCCTCGAACGTCGCGGTGGTCGGTGGACCGTGCGGGAGTCGTGGAACCTCTCGACCGAGCCCGATGGCGCGTCGCACGACGCCTTCTTGCGCCGCGTGCGTGCACGGCGGGTGGCACTTGGCCTTCCGGCGGCGCTGTTCCCGGCGGACCTGTGGGAGCCATTGCGCCCGTGAGCCGCGACCCGTTCTCCGCACCGCTGCCGGAAGCGGTGCGCGCCACCCTGGCGCGCAAGGAACGGCTGCACGTCGAGGTCGCGCGGTTCATGAATCGCGAGCCGATGAAGGCCTTCTGGACCCTGGGCCAGCGGCTGTATGGCGCAACGCTGGTGAACCTCGTGATGCGCGGCCGCATCGAGGACACCGGGTGGGAACACGTCGAGCAGGCCTGGGGACAAGGGGCGATCCTCTTCGTCGCCAACCATCGCACCTACTTCGACATGTTTGTCGTGTCGACGCTGCTCCACCGCCGGCTCCCGGGACGCAAGCGCCTCTACTTCCCCGTGCTGGGGCAGTTCTACTACCAGACGTTGCGTGGCATGGCCCTCAACCAGGCCTTTGCCATGTGGTCGATGTTCCCGCCGCTGTTCGCCCTGCCCAGCCATGCGGCGAGCGACGCCTACGCACTCGACGTGTTGACCTCGCTGTGCGCGCGCGGCCCGGGGCACGTGATCGGCATCCACCCGGAAGGGGCGCGCAACCTCAACGACGACGAGTACTCGTACCTGCGCTGCCAGCCGGGAACGGGGCGGATCATCCACGCCGCGCGACCGATCGTGATCCCCGTGTTCATCGCCGGGATGCATTCCTCGGTGCCGGTGCAGCTGCGGCGGGCCTGGCGTGAGGGACAACCGGCCCGCGTGCGCTTCGGGGCGCCGCTCGACCTGGCGGAGCACTACGCCCTGCCGCCCAAGGGCAGCACCTACAAGCGGATTGTCGACGAGGTGATGGCCCGCGTCCGGGAACTGGGCGAGGCGGACCGCGCGTCGCGCGGGTAGGCGCCGTCAGCCCTTCTTCTTCTTCGCCAGGGTCGGGTACGCCACGTCGGGGGGCGGGTCACCACGGGGCCAGTCGCGGTCCTTCGGCTTGAAGTCCGGGCGCGGCTGGGCGTTGATGAACCGCGCCACGTCGAACGCCTCCTGGTCGGTGAGCGCGCCCGCGGAGTCCTGCGGCATCCGCGCCTTGATGAAGGCCGCCGCGGTGCGGAGCCGGGCCATCCCTGCACCAATGTTGTAGGAGTTCGCTCCCCACAACGCCCCCGCCGGCCCGATGCCCTCGCCGCGAGGGCCATGGCAACGGACGCACCGGGCCTTGAACACCTCACGCCCGCGCATGGTGCTCCCTTCCAGTGGCGTGAGGGCGGGCAACCCCTGCCCATCCACCTCGGCGCCCACCGGGTACCCGATCGAGAGGAACGCCATGTAGGCGATGATGTCGCGCATGTCGCGACTCTCGGGCACGAGCGCCGTGCCGTTCATGGAGCGCTTGAAGCAATCGTTGATGCGGTCCTCGATGAGCTGGGTCCCGCCGGCGCGCGAGCGGTATTGCGGAAAGCGGGCGTAGACCCCCACCCATGGCATGCCGTGCTTGACCGTGCCATCTGCCTGGTGGCAGGAGACACACGAGAGGTGGTTGCCCACGTGGCGTGGGAGCGAATCGCGAGTGTCGCGCAGGATGGCGCGGCCACGGCGGACGGATGCGAGGACCGTCGGATCGGAGACCTCGCTCTCACTTGGGATGCGGAACGCGACCCGTCGGTGCGGCGCGGGATCCGGCAGCGTGGTCACGTCGACAGCTGTCGCCGTGTCCGTGCTCGCGGGGACGCGTCGTTCGACGCGGCACGCCGCGGCGGTGAGCAGGAGGAGGACGGAGGACAGCGTGCGAACGCGCATGACGACCACGTGGGGGAAGTGCGGC
>JAEUJK010000076.1 GCA_016794735.1 Gemmatimonadota bacterium
ATGCAGGCGATGGGGATGGTGAACGACCACCTCGAAACCTGCGACACCCGCGCCATCGTAGAGCGATTACGACGCTCCTTTCGCCGGCCGCACTGACATGAACCTGATCCTCCGGTTGGTCATCAATGCCGCGGCGTTGTACGCCGCGACCCGATTCGTGGACGGGATCACCTACACCGGGGAACCCACCGGCCTCCTGGGCGTGGCCGTGGTGTTTGCCGTCGTGAACACGTTCATCAAGCCGGTCGTCAAGTTCTTCTCGTTCCCGGTCATCTTCCTCACGCTGGGCCTGTTCACCCTCGTCGTGAACGGGTTGATGCTGATGCTCACGGCGCATTGGTCGTCGACGCTCGGCTTCGCCTTCACCGTGCGCGGCCTGGGGCCGGCGTGGAAGGGCGCCCTCGTCGTCACCCTCGTGAGCTACGTCCTCAGCTGGCTGCTGGTCGAGGACGAAAAGGAACGGAAGAAGCGAAAGGACTGACTACGGTGCGAGCCGCGGGTCGGAGCGCACCAGGTCCGCCAGCGCCGCCCGCGAATCGACGCCCACCTTCCTGAAGATGTTCGCGAGGTGCGTGCTCACGGTGCGCGCCGAGATGTCCAGCCGCTCCCCGATCTCCTTGTTGGTGAGGTGTTCGGCGACGCAACGCGCGATATCCAGCTCGCGGCCCGTCAGCGCACCGGCCCCCTCGCTCACCGCACGTGGTGGCAGCCGGACGCCGAGCGAACGCAACGCGCTCCGCGTTCCGCGCAACTCCGCCTCCGCTCCGGTTCGCAGGAACACATCGTGGGCAATGCGCAGCTCGCGCACGGCGTCGTCGATGCGCCCATCCTGGGCGAGCACCTGCGCCGCGTTCCGCCGAGCGCGCGCCGCATGGAACACGAAGGGCACGGCCTCGAGCTGCTCCGCGGCTTCCAGCAAACGTTCCGCAGCATCCGCTCGCCCGTCACGCAACCGCGCCACCAGCGCGTCGATGGTCGTCGCCCAGGCGAGGGCCAGGCGATGCTGAAGGGACGCACCGTCCTGGCGCAGCCGCGCCCCCACCTCGAGCGCGCGATCGAAGTCCTGCTCCCACAAGGCAGACTCGGCGATGATCGGCAGGAGCCGGTGTATGCCCCAGGCCACCAGGCCGTATCGATCGGCAAGGGCCAACCCGCGTTCGCCCAGCAGGCGCGCCTCTTCCCAGTTGCCGTCGGTGAGCTGCAGCGCGGCACGGCCTGTATGCGCGAGGACGACGTTCTGCACCGCGGCGGCCGGCACCGTGCCGGGCAGCCCTGCCCCGCTCAGCTCCCAGGCTTCCTCGATGCGCACGCGTCCGGCCTCGCGTTCGTCCTGCGCCAGCAACACGAGCCCCTCCCACACCAGCAGGCGCGGCAGCAGCGTGCGCGGCGCCACGGCGCGGGCAATCGGGACCGCACGGGCGGCGAGGGCGCGTGCCTCCGCCCATTCCCCGGTCGCTGACGCGTACTCGATCCCCACCTCGGCGGAGAGTGCGGCCCGCACCGGCGAGCCTAACGAGTCCGCGAGGCGGTCGGCGGCGGCGCGGTGTTCCCGCACCCCCTCGCCGTTGCCGGAGAATCCCTCGAGCACCGCCAGCGCCCAGTGCACCGACCACGCCACCTCGTCATTGCGGGCCACGCGCGCCGCCTCCAGCGCGAGCTGTGCGTGATGACGAGCGGTCGTGCTCGGCCCCGTCCATCCGTACAGGAGGACCAGCGCACGGTGCGCCTTGGCGATCCCCTCGGCATCGCCGGACGCCTCGGCCCGTTCGAGGACGGCCGTCACGATGGCCTTCCCTTCGTCCATGCGCCCCAGGGACTGGCATACCATCGCCGCGGAAACTCGCGCAGCAATCTCGAGTTTGAGGTCGCCGGCCGCCTGCGAGGCGTCGATGGCGTCGTGGCTGGCCACCAGCGCATCGTCGGGTCGTCCCGCGACCGCCGCCGCGCCTGCAACCTGCCGGAGGATGCGGGAGCGCAGCGCGTGGTCGCCTGCCTC
>JAEUJK010000089.1 GCA_016794735.1 Gemmatimonadota bacterium
ACGATCGACCTTTGACGCCACCAAAAGCGCCGCAGCATCGATCCGCGTTGACGCCAGTGCCATCGTGCAGTCGGTGACGCTGAACTCGAGCACCGTCAACCTGCAGGTGGGGAACCAGAGCCAGCTCACGGCGACCGTGACGGTCGGGAACAACGCGTCGAAGGCGGTCACGTGGAGCACGTCAAACGCCGCGATTGCCACGGTAGACCAGACCGGTCGAGTGACGGCGGTTGCCGCGGGCGCCGCGACGATCTCCGCGACGGCGCAGGCCGACGTGACCAAGGTGGCCACCGCCAACGTGACCGTGACCGCGCCGGCGTTCCCGTCCACGGCCACGGTACAGGCGGGCGCCGACTCTCAGTTCAACCCGAACTCCGTGGACATTGCGGTGGGCGGGTCGGTGTCGTGGGTCTTCGGCTCACTCGCGCACAACGTCACGTTCCAGAGCGCGACCGGTGTGCCGTCGAGCATCGGCAACTCTTCCAACCAGACCGTGAGCCGCACCTTTGGCACGGCGGGGTCGTTCCAGTACACCTGCACCCTGCACGCCGGGATGGACGCCACGGTCGTCGTGCACTAGCGGACGCATGTTCGTGCGGTGGATGGAGGGGGGCAGGCGCAGGGGTGCATCGCGAGGTGCACCCCTGCGGCTATGTAGGGGGCTGGGCGACGCATTTCGCCGGGATGGCGGCTCGGGTACGACACGCATCCGCGCGAACGGTCCGGGAGGCAGCGTGCCCCGGTCGCGGGGGTGGCGGCCACATGCATTGAAGGGTTCGACGCCGGGTGACACCTTGTAGCTCGCGCCTCGACCGGGCCGACCCACCTGAGAACCGTGACCACACCTCTAGCCGCTCCCTCGCACCCACGCCTCACCTTTCGTGTCGCGGTGGCCGGGGCACGTGATTTGACCCCCGAGGGGCGTCAACGTGTGGTCGCGTGCTGGCGCCAGGTATCGACCACCATCCGCGGGGAACTGCGGACCATCCATGACGGGCGGTCGCGCGGGGGCATCGCCCGGTTCTATGACGCGGCGCCGCCGGTCTTTCGCGTCGTGACCGGGTTGGCCGAAGGGGTCGACTCGCTGGTGGCCCGCGCGGCCCTCGACGCCACGGCACAGGGGCCCGACGTGGCCATCGAGCTGGGGGCGGTCCTCCCAAGTGATCCTGTGCAGTACCGGGATTCGCGCGACGCAGACCATCGCGCCGTGTTCGACACCCTGATGGCGGCGTGCAGCTACGTGGTGACCCTCGATGGCCACATGGCCCGGCCGGACCCGGACACGGACTGGGCGCGCGTGCGTCGCGGGCGGGCCTATCGGGCGCAGGGGGCGCTCCTCCTGCGCCACGCCGACCTGCTGGTGGCGGCCGCGGACAGCACGCGGTCGGGGCGCACCGGTGGTTCGATGGAGACGGTGCGTGCGGCGCTCGAACGCGACCTCCCCGTGGTCTTCGTCGACACGGCACGCGGCGGAAGCTGGTTCATCCAGCCCTTTCACGACCTCGCGGCGGCCCTCGCCACCGAGCCGCTCGGGGACGAGGCCCTCGCGGAGGCCGTGCGCGCCCATATGCATGACATCCTCGTGGATCCGGATGGTGGTGCCCTCGCGCAGTCCTCCGAGGACGCGGGGTTGCTCGACGAGTTCTTTGGCAACGGTGCGCACGGCGTCATCCCGCCGACGGATGGCACGGGCGCACGGGTCCCCACGCGTCGCGAACGCCTCTGGCGGTGGTTCGAGCGGCGGTTCCAGCAGGACCACGGCCCCCTCACGTCCGATGTGCCGCTCGAGCCGGTGCACGCGTGGCGCGCGCGCGGTGGCCCTCAACTACCACTATGCGGGGCTCTATCGCGGGGCCTACCTGCTGAACTACGCGCTCGCCATCCTCGCGGTCACCCTCGCGGCCCTGAGCCTCGTCCTCCTCGGCCAGCAACACACGCCCCAGGTCGCGGCTGTCACGGGGGAGGAGGCGGCGTTGCCCCACGGCTCTCCGCTCCTGCCCGTCCTCCTCGGCCTCGCGGTGCTGAAGGGCGTGATCGTGGTCATGATCGCCCGCAACACCCACCAGGCGACGCACGAGAACTGGAACGACAAGATGGTGGACTACCGATATCTTGCCGAACGGTTGCGTGCGCTCTACTACCTGCCCCTGCTGGGCAGCTTCGAGCCTCCGTCGGCCGCGCCCCCGCAGTACGCGTCACGCGTGGTACGGCAGAGCGCGGTGGACTGGCTCTTCGAGGCGATCGTGCGATCCGTCTCGCCGGCCGCCTTTGCCGACCGGGTGTCCCTCGCCACGGGCCAACCAGTGCCGGTCCCGCGGCTGGCGCCGGATGCACACGCCGGTTTGTTGCGCCTCCGCGACCACTGGATCGCTGCCCAGGCGGAATACCACCGGCGCCTCGCCCATACGATGAACGCGCTCCACCGCTTCCTCGACACGTGGGGCCGGCGGCTCAACATTGCCGTGATCTCGTGTGTCGCGGTCGACATCCTCCTCACGATCGGCGAGCTGACCCACACCCTCCCCGCTCCCCTGGCCGCGTTTGTCTCCGCGAACCTGGCGTGGCTGGTATTCCTCGCCGCCGTGTTGCCCGCGGTGGTCGCCGGACTCAACGCCATCCGCTTCCAGTCCGAGTGCCGCCGGCTCGCGGATCGCAGTGCGGTGATCCGCACGATCCTGCGCGGGCGCGACGGGACGACCACGGGCGGGCGCCTGCTGGCGGTGGACCAGCTGCTGGAGCGTCTCGCCGTGGCCCGCGCGCGCCCGGAGGTGGACCCCGGATCGTGGGTGGCCGAGGTGCTGCGCCAGACGGAAACCGTGGCGCGGGACATGGCCGAGGAGGTGGGTGAGTGGTCGGTCCTCTACGCGAAGGAACTGCCCGAACCGTAGGCGCCAGCGCCTAACGCCGTACGACCCACGTGCCCGCGGCCAGGTCGTGCAGCGCCCGGCGGTCGCGCACCCACACCGACACGCCGGAGAACAGCACGAGGGGAGCCGTCACGGCCAGCCAGGCCTGGTCGGCCGCGCGGACCCCGCCGTTGAGGAGGCTCACCAGGATGACGAGGAGCCCGATCACGGCCAGGCCGCGCACCACCGACCGGATGACGATCCGCGTCGCAAAGGGGGTCTCCCCGTACGCATCCACCACCCGGCATGTCGCGAGCCGCTTGCCTAACGACGTTCCCCAATAGGACTCGACGGCGACCTGGTACATCAGGAGCAGCACCGTCGCGGTGAGCGCAAAGATGTCCGACCGCTCCACCTCCGCGCCGTTCAGCCCCGCCCGCTGCACCGCCCAGACCAGCGCGCCACCGAGCGCCAGCGAGAGCAGCCCCACGGTCACGGTGTCGATCACGAGGGCCACGAGCCGGCGCCACGGTTCCGCCGCCGCGAGCCCCAGGCGCTTGACCGGAGACGCGGGCCGCGAACGCGCGAAGATCGTGCCCTTGAGCGGCGGTGGGACCGCCAGCACTCCCTCGGCGAGCGGCGCAGGGGCCGACGCGGCCTCATCGGTCGCGCCAAAGAGCCAGGGCACATCGCCCGCGGCAATCCACCCGTCCACGGCCGGGGTCCACACACGCCCTGCAGGGGTCAGCTCACGCCGGCGTGCCGCGGCCAGGAGGGCATCCCAGGTCACCGGGCCCGCGGCGCGATCGCCGTCCGCGAAGAACCACACGGTCCGTGACATGTCAGCGTCCTCGGGTCATCGGGTGGGCCCCTGGAACAGGGCTTCGTATCGTGCGAGGTCCGCGTGCGACAGGCGCGCCTCGCGAAATGCCTGCAGGTCCTGCACCGCCGCCTCGCGATAGCTGCTGATGTTGTTGGTCAGCGGGGTGTTGTACCAGCGGCGCACGAGCGGCACCACCTCGTCGTAGCGCCCCAGGAAGAGCATCGCGTGATGGCGGTTCTGCTCGATCCAGTTGGCGGTCGGGTCGAAGCGGAGTCCCATCGTCGACTGCTCCAGCGACTGGGCGAAGTCCCCCGCCAGCAGCGACCAGTAACCGAGGTTCCCGTAGTCGGAGGCGAGCCGGCGGCGCGCCCGCAGGTTGGTCGTATCGCGCCGCAAGACCTCAAGTGACTCGGTGACCTTGAGTTCGTGGGACGTGGCGACGAGTCGATGGACCGTTCGCACGAGCTCCGTGGTGCTGCCGGGGTCCTGGCGCACCTCGACGGCGAGCGCCGACGCCGCGGTGGAGAGCGAGTCCAGGAGCGCCCGCTCGGGCGTGGACTCGCGAAGTCGCGAGAACCCCCGGGCCGCCCGCTGCAGCAATTCCAGCTTTGTCGCTCGGTCGCGCTGGTGGTACGAGAGTTCGACCGCCGCTGCCGACGCCTGCTCGCGGTTGAAGTCGGCAATGGTGGGGGCGTCCACAAGGGCCGCCCGGTGCTGGAGGAAGATGTTGGCCCGCCCGGGCTTTCCCGTCTCCCGCGCCGTGATCGTCGCCAGCCGGAACGCGAACTCCGCCACGCTCGGCTCGGCTTCCACGCCGGGCATCTGCACGAGGGAATCCGCCAGCAGGAGGACCGTATCCGCGGCCTCGCGCGAGATCCCGCTATCGGCCATCGCCCGTGCCATCAGGTACGTGAACTGGACCTCGTGCGCCAGGAGGCGCACGTCGCGCGGAAAGGTCTGTCGCAGGTCCTGCGTGGACGACCGCAGCCCGCGCACCGCCTGGAGCACGGCATTGCTCAACGGTCGCTGTCGCACGAGCTGGAGCATGCCTTCGTAGGCGTTCCGTTGCGTCTCCTGCCCCCACCGGGCCAGCAGCCGCGCGTTGGCGGCCTCGCGCGCCCGGAGCCAGGCAAACGCGGCCAGCATGGTGACGACCGCCGTCGCCATCACGACCATCAGCCCTGATCGTCGCCGTCCCTCGGCGGCCCGGCGCTTGTCGGAGATCGCGCGCACGCGTGCGACCGCCTCGCGTTCCTGCCCGAGCCGCTGCTGACGGTAGCGGAGCATCACGGGCCCGAGGACGTCGTGCGTCACCTCGAGGCGCTGGGAGCCGAGGTGCTCCTCGCGACGCACGAGGCGTGCATCCACCAGTTGCTCCACGATTGCCGGGGTGATGCCATCCAGCCGGATCGCCTCGGCGTACGGATACGGCGTGCGGAATCCTCCCTCGGTGAGGAGCCGGTCCTCGAGGAAGGCCGACACCCGCGGGTCAAACCCGCTGATGCAGCTCCGGTAGTAGTCGGAGAGGATCTCATCACGCGACCCGGTCAGCAGGTCCCGCGCGATCTGCGTCGGCACGGGGCGCTGCTGCAACCGCCGTTCGTTGAGCTGTTCGCACACGAGCGAGAGCAGCCAGGGCTCGACGTCCAGCTGCGCCAGCGGCCGGGGGTGCTCGGCCGGATCGCCGGCGACAAAGCGAACGATCGCCTCGGCCATGGCGGCGTCGACGAGCGTGCCGCCGGTGCCCAGCACCGATTCACACGCGCCCTCGCCCGAGAGGTGCTCGAGCATCAACCGGTTGTGCGGGTTGATGCGCAGGCGTTCGCGCAGCTGGTCAAACTGCGGGAGGAAGTCCTCGCGGAAGGAGAAGAGGACGGCGTACCGCGCCGCGTCGTAGTCGTGCGTCTCGACCAGCTCGGGGCGTGCCTCGAACGCCACGCGTTGCGCGGCTCCAGGCCGTGCGGTGGTCAGCTCCTGCAGCGCGTCCAGGGTCTCCGCCGCGCGCGCGCGGAGTGCTGGCGTGGCCTGGCCGAGGGTGAAGATCTCCTCGAACTGGTCAAGGACGAGGACCAGGCGCAGCGGATGGTTGCGGGCGCTCCACCACTCCACGTCGCGGCGATGCAGGTACCCCCACAACGTGTCGGCAGATGCCGGGCGGGGGCCGTCCACTCCTGCCGCATCCAGGGCCTCGGTGATGGCCGCGAACACCTGCTGCGTGGCGGGCGGCGCAGACTCGCCGTGCGTGAGGCGGATGTACACCGGGAGCCGGTCGCGCTCGCGCAACTTCGGGAAGAGCCCCGCCTGCAACAACGAGGTCTTGCCGAGCCCGCTCTTTCCATAGAGGAAGGCGATCGGCTCGCTTTCCACGAGGCGCAACAGTTCTGTCACCTCGCGCGCGCGGCCGTGAAAGAGTCGCGCGGCCGCTTCGGGGAAGGAGAGGAGTCCCGGCCACGGCCGCTCGGGATCGATCGGCACCTTTCCATATTCGCCGGTCCTCACGTGCCCTCCACCCGGCGCACGGCGCGATAGGCCTCGCGCACGTCCGCGAGGACGAGCTCGGAGGGCTCGCCACCCGGCGCCTTGCCCCACGTGAGCTGGCGGAACGACGGCGGGGTCTCGGACGCACTGGCCGCCACGCCGTCGATGGTGATCGGCACGATGAACCGTCGTCGGCTGCTCAGGCGATGCGTTCGCTCGTCGGCGAGGCGCCATTCGCGCCGGAAGTACCCTTCGTCGCGCGCCTCGGTGTTGCGCGAGACCACCGGGATGAAGAGTACGCACTGCTTGATCGCATCCTCGATGACGCGGTCATAGGCGGCGCCGGCATCCAGTCGTTGGTCATCCATCCATACGTCGATGCCGGCACTGGTCAGGGCATCGCGCAACCGGATGGCTGCCGGGCGATCCTGTGCGGCATACGAGATGAAGACGCAGCCTGCGGCGCTCCCGACCGGGCGGCCCGGGCGCGGCGGTTCCTTGTCCGCGCCGTTCCTGGCGACCGGCGCGGACGGGCGCCCCTCCTGCCAGCGTCGGTGCAACTCGCCCACGAAGCTCGCCCCGTCCCCGGGATAGACGTACGTCTGGTAGCTGAAGCGGCGGAAGAACCCGGCGAGTCGCGCATCGGTGACGACCACCGTATCGGCGACCACTTCCATCTGGTCCCGTTCGGCCGAGAGCCGCGAGCGCTTGAGCGTGCGGAGGAAGAAGCGCGAGAGCCAGTCGGGGAAGTCACAACCGATGAACAGCAGGTTGCTGCCGCGCGCGAGGTCAAAGAGGCGACGCGGGCTCTGGTGATCGGCGTGCATCGCGACGAGGAACTCGAGCACATCCTCGTCGCAGATCGCGAAGTCGGGCTCGACGCTGGCTCGCCCGAAGAGGTGGTAGACGAGCGGAGGGCGCGATTCACCGCGCGCCCATTCGGCGTCGAGGTCGTCGGCGCGTCGTGGCGAGAAGGCGAGTTGTCGGGCCTGGGCGGCGCCCGGCCGCTCGGCGTCCTGCACGGCGCGGAACAGCAGGTCGTCGAACGTCGTGGAGATGAGGACCGGGAAGTCGCTGATCTCGGCGAGCTGGCGCAGCGCAGCCGGCGGGGCGATCTCCGCGTTCGAGAGGAGCTGGTGAACGCGTCGATAGAGCTGGACGCGGCGGCGGTCGGGCAGGCGGAGGAAGGCATCCGTCAGGTCGTTGAGCGAGAACCCCGTTCGCGTCGGTGGTTCAGCCAGCCCGAGCGGCCCCGCGAGTTCGCGCCCGATCCAGTCATGCAGGTGCACCGATGCACCGGACGGGTCCGTGACGGTGAGCAACTCGGCGCCCACCACCGGGATGACGGTACCCGAGCGGATGCGGCCGAGCAGCAGGTCAAATTCGTCCCAGCTCTCCAGGCGGTCACTCATGACGGGGGAGACGATATCACGCCGCCGGGGGGGAGCGCGAGCCGGGCGGCTGGCCCCGCGGGGGCCGGCTCCCTCAGTCGAGGTGCTGCCCGATCAC
>JAEUJK010000201.1 GCA_016794735.1 Gemmatimonadota bacterium
CATGGTCGGTGCCCTCGCGCCGTTCGCCTTCTTCCTGGCGGGGGTGTTGTGGCTGGCCCTCCATGGCGCGCCGGATGAACGCGGCTTCTGGCCGATCCTGCTCGGTGCCCTTGGCCTCGCCGCCCTCCTGGTCCGGGATCGTGACGCGTGGGCCGATGCCGTCCTTGGCGGGATGGGCCAACCGATCGTGGCCCTGATGGTGGTCGCGTGGTTGTTCAGTGGGGTCCTCGGCACGCTGCTGACGGAAGGCGGGTTGATCCCCTCGCTGGCGTGGCTCGCGCGTGAGGCCGGCCTGGGCGCGGCGGGATACACCGGGGCGAGTTTCCTCACCTGTGTCGTGGTGTCCACGGCGACGGGGACAAGTTTCGGGACGATCCTCGTGGCGGGGCCGTTGCTCTATCCGGCCGGGGGCTCGTTAGGTGCCGATCCCGTCGTGTTGATGGGGGCAATCCTCGCGGGCGCCACCTGGGGCGACTCGATCTCGCCCGTCTCGGACACGAGCATCGCCAGCGCGGGGTCGCAGGGCACGGACGTGCCGGGGACGGTGCGCAGCCGCCTGAAGTACGTGATTCCCGCGGGCGTGGTGGCCTTTCTCGCGACAGTGGTGCTGGCGTACCTCCGGGCCCGGCCGGCCGGCGTCGCGGCGGCGGTCCCGGGATCCGCGGCTGGCATTCCGTTGTTGGTCGTCCCGGTGGTGGTGGTCGGGATGCTGGTGCGGCGTCGCCACCTGCTCGAAGGGCTGCTCATGGGGATCGCGCTTGCCCTGGTGATCGGCCTCGGCCTTGGCCTGATCGACGCCGGTCGTGTGCTCTACATCGATCGTGCAGCGTTCGGGGCGAAGGGGCTGCTGATCGACGGGCTCAATCGTGGCATCGGCGTCTCGGTGTTCACCATGTTGCTCATGGGGCTGGTCGGTGGGGTGCAGGCGTCGGGGGTGGTCGACCGCCTCACGGCGCGGCTGCACCGGGCGACCACGTCGGTGCGTGCGACCGAGGGTTGGATCGTGGTCATGGTCTCGCTGGCGGTGTTCCTCACGACACACAGCGTGGTCGCAATGCTTGCCGTGGGGACCATCGTGCAGCGGATGGGTGCTTCCGTGGGGCTCACGGCGTATCGCCGAGCCAACCTGCTCGACCTCACGGTGTGCACCTGGCCGTTCCTGCTGCCGTGGTTCCTGCCAACGATCCTGGCATCCAGTGCGAGTGCGGGCGCGGAGGCGTTCGGGATGCCGCGCGTATCCCCACTGGCGGCGGGGATGGCGAATCTCTACGCGTGGGCGCTGCTGCTCACGGTCCCGCTCGTCATCCTCACGGGCTACGGGCGCGGTGAAGGGGCAGCTGAGCGTTCGGCTGCCGAGGGGCGTGGCGCGGTGTAGCTTGGGGCGCCCCGACACGCTGCCCCCCCATGCGACGACTCTTCCTGCTCCTGCTCGCGCCCACGGCCCTCGCGGCCCAGGCGGTGGACCTCACGCGGTATCGCGTGGTCGACCTGACGCACGCCTTCAACCGCAAGACGTTGTACTGGCCGACCGCGACGACCGGGTTCTCGCTGGAACAACTTGCCTACGGCCCGACTCCTGGCGGGTGGTTCTACAGCTCCTATGCGTACGCCGCGCCCGAACATGGTGGCACGCACCTCGATGCACCGATCCACTTCGCGAAGGACGGGCTCACGGCAGACCGGATCCCGGTGGACCAGTTCATCGGGCCGGCGGTGGTGCTGGACGTGACGGCGCAGGCGGCGCGGAAGCCTGATTACCGCCTCACGCGCGCCGATGTGCTCGCGTGGGAAAAGGCCAACGGCGCGATCCCGCGAGGTGCCATCGTTGTGCTGCGCACCGGGTGGTCCGTCCGATGGCCCGACGCGAAGGGG
The DNA here is from genome assembly GCA_016794735.1 of Gemmatimonadota bacterium. Classification (GTDB taxonomy): domain Bacteria; phylum Gemmatimonadota; class Gemmatimonadetes; order Gemmatimonadales; family Gemmatimonadaceae; genus RBC101. The sequence continues at coordinate 1,873 of JAEUJK010000201.1, forward strand.
TACCTGGGGGACAACACCCCCGGCGACGCGTCGCGCCTGCACTTTCCCAGCTATGGAGAGGACGCGGCGCGGTTGCTGGTCACCGAACGGCGGGTCACCGCGTTAGGCGCCGATGTGGCCTCGATCGACTACGGGGCGTCGAAGGACTTCATCGTGCACCAGGTGGCGGCGCGGGCCGGGGTGCTGGGGCTGGAGAACCTCGCCAATGTCGGCGTGTTGCCCCTCAAGGGCGCGACGGTGATTGCGTTGCCGATGAAGATCGAGGGCGGGTCGGGTGGGCCGCTGCGCGCGATTGCCCTCGTCCCGCGGTAGTCAGCGCGCGATCGGGAGGACGCGCTCCACGACGGGGGCCGCGCCGTTCCCGCGCGTCGCCCGCGCGAGCCAGAACGTCACGAGCGCGAGCGACGCGATGCGGATGCACCACATCACCGCGGGGCCAAGCCCGAAGGCGTTGGTGACTCCCGGCGCGACAAACCAGTAATAGCAGCCAGCGGAGAGGGCGCCGAGGAGGGTGATCCCGGTCGACGCGGTCGCGCGGAAGGTGCGCGCGAGCAGGACGACGGCGACGAACGAGATCACCATCCCCTGCAGCACTTGCATGTAGGTCGTGACCGCCGGGGCGCCGTCGTGCGCGAGGAAGTACGCCACGATGAAGCCGGGGAATGACGCGGCAAAGATCCCGAACGGCGTGAACATCCAGTCGATCGTGTTCCGCCGCGGTCCCAGCACGGTGCGCAGCGAATCCAGGTGCGAGCGGTCGAGGCACCCGCGATCGGTGCACTGGATGCACGGCAGGCAGCGCACGTTCTGCACCTTGAGCAGCGGGCGTTGCCCGTACAGTCGCTCCACCGGGAGGACGGGGCAGATCGCGTTGCAGAAGCCGGCTTTCCTGTGGTAGGCCATCCCGGCCACGAGGGCGAGGACGGCCACGGCGCCGATGGTGGTGGCGAGGAAGGGGCCGTCCGTGTTGAAGACGGCGCGTCGGGCCGGCACGAGCACCACGAGCAGGACGAGCCCGATGACCGTCGCCGTGCGCACCGTGCCTTCGGTGATCTTGCGCGAACTCGGCCGGTCGGACGGCAACATCGTGAGCGTGGCGAGCGGGCAGACGTTGCGCCAGAGCTGCGGCGTCACCAGGAAGGTTGCCGGCAACACCGGGATCGCCGCATTCCACAGGAGGCGCAGGGTCAGCTCGGGTGACCAGACCAGCCCGGCGAGCAGCGCGACGGTGAGGGCGACCCCGATCCATTGCGCCGTGCGCCACAACGTGAGTTGCAGCGGGCGGGTGGATTGAGGGAGGAGGCCGGCCGTCATGCCATGTGGCGAGGAAAGTGGTCAGACAGTGTAGGGCCGACCACGGCCTCGGCGAGTCGGGGAACGCCCGACTCAGGTGGGTGGCGTGCGGCCTTCGAGTTCCCGGGCGAAGGTCCGTAACGCGTCCGACAACTCTCCACCCCGTGCGATCACTTCGCGCATCAGGTCGCGCGCACGGACGCGCGTCCCCCGGCTGTCCAGGCCAAGGGCGTCCTGCAGCTCGGCGTCGGCGTCGAGCAGCCGCGCATACAGCCAGACGCGCTCGGGGTCGGACAGGAGGTTGACCGCCGTGCGCACGTCGACGAGCGCGACCATTGGTCCCGCGGGGCCAAAGAGGTCGGTCGTGGCGTGAGCGAGGTCGGCGCGTGCGCCGGCGGCGTCGCCCTCGTTCTTGCGGCGCATGGCGCGCGCGAGGACGGCGGCGATGCGTTCGATGAGGCGCAGGATGTAGTCGCGCTGGTGGACACCCATGGGGGAAATATGTCGAGGTGCCGTCCGCACCCAGGGACCCGCGCGTCCTCAGGTTCCTGACGCCTGTCGGGGGGGAAAGGCCCTGACGGGTGGGTGGGGGTCCCACGAGCATTCCACGGAAGGGGTCGCCTACATCAGGAGGGTAGCATGCGTGCCATGCGACGCGGGTGGTTCATTGGGTTGGCGGCGTTGGCCTGCGCCACGGGCGCGGCGGCACAGGTCCCGCGAGTCGACCAGGCGCGCACGGTGTTCACCCCCGGCCGTCTGGTCCGCGTGTCGCTGGACGCACGGCAGCTGGAAGGGCGCGTGGCCTCGTTCAACGACTCGTTGGTGGTGTTGCGCCACGGGTCTCGCCTGGAGCGCGTGGCCGTCGTCGAAGCAGACACCGTGTGGACGGCGAAACGAGCCAACAGGAAAGGTGCGGCGATCGGTGCGGTCGTCGTTGGAGCCGGGATCGGGCTGTTCGCGGCCGCGATGATTGGCACGTACTGCGACTCGGCGGACGGGTGCGCCGGGAGTTACGTGCCCGTGTTCTTCATGTATGGAGCCGTCGGGGCGGCGACCGGCGCCGCGTTAGGCGCCGGCGTGGGGGCGATGTTTCGTACGTGGGAGCGGGCGTGGCCGTGATGTGATCCCCGCGGGGCGGCTCGGGCTCCGGGGAAGGCGCACCGTGAATACCTTGAGGCGGACTCGGAACTGTCTTCCCGAACCGGTGACACGGTGGACCTCGACCCAGGGGCACGACCCACGCGGATACCCCAGGAGCATCGCGCCGACGCTGACGCGATGCCCCCTGTGCTTCGCGCCCTGCTCGAGGCCGAACTGGACGCCGGCAATACGATCATCGAGGTGGGGCACTCGCATCCGGCGCCACCGATCGGCGCCTATTTCAAGTTGGCGCGACAGGTGACGACGCGGCCGCGCGAAAGCGGTGACGGCCTCGACTTCATCGATCGCCACGGATCGACGTCATCGGGGGAATTCACCGATGCCGATCGACGATTCTGGATCCTCGAAGCGCCGAATCCTGCCGACGCGGCGTACCCGGACATGGACGCGATCCGCGAGTCGTTGCGCCCTCCGCCGTTTGTCCCGACGTCTCGTACGAGCGAGGAATCGGAGCCAACCCACTCCGGTGCGGCCGCTGACCACGCTGAAGACGCCGAGGCATGGCGCCGCTTCAACGACAGCAAGCGGATCGACTACGAGCGATGGAAGGAAGGGATCGGGTACGACCTGGAGGCACTCGCGTCGCTTTCCGTAGAGAGCCAGCGCGCGGTAGAGCGAGAGCTGACGCCGCCATCGGGTTGGCGCGACGTGGAAGCCCTCGCCGCACTCGACACCCCGACGGCTCGAGAGACTTTGCGCCAGGCCATACACGCGGCAAATCTCGAGGTGCGGCTCGCGGTCCTGTCCCGCGCTCCCGCGGTGGTCGACGATGCCACGCGCACGCAGGTGATCCTCACGGCACTCGGCGAGGCCGCGCCCTTTGCCGGGCGAACCGAGGCGCTCGACCTGGTGATGGAGTACCATCCACCAGAAGTGGTGCAAGCGCTGTTTGGGTGGTTGCTGCGGGCCAGCGGCGAGATGGCGTATCACTACGCCGCGACGCTGGCAGCCATCCATGGCGTCGTAGATTCGCGGTATGACTGGTCGCTGCGGCCGATGTACCTGGCGTTCAACACCGAGGATCCGGCGGCGCGGCGCGAGGCGTTCCTTGCCTTGTGTGCGAAGCTTGGCGTGGATGGACCCGCGTTATTGGCGATTGCGGAGCAGGACCTCGGAGCGCGTCGCGATCCCAAACTGCCGGAGTGATCCATCGGTCGCGCGCCGATTACGGCGCGCGTCGACTCCACGAGGCGATCGTGGCGAGGTAGCGGTCGCGTTCTGCGGATGGCTCGTAGGTGCGCAGCCCGGCCTCGATCGCGGCGACCTCCGCGCGCAGGTCGCAGCCACGCGTGACCAGCCAGTCGAGCGCGGGGAGGTAGAGGTCGACGCGATGGTAACCCAGCGTGCGACCAACGCTTCCCACCTCGCGGGGTTCGAACCTGGCGGCCGCCTCGCGCACGAAGCGGCGCACACCTGCACAAACGGCGGGTGAAGG
>JAEUJK010000223.1 GCA_016794735.1 Gemmatimonadota bacterium
GCCGTGAGCGTGCCGTTCGACCTGGCGCGCTCGTGCGCGCACATCGATGCCACGGCGTCGTTCTACTCCAATCGCTTCCTCAGCACGTTGCGCCTCAAGGCGCTCGACAAGGTGCGGCAGTTCCCCGGCCTCGCCGACCCGACCGCCATTCGCCGCGCCTCGTCGCTCTGGACCTTCGACGACGCGTATACGAGCGTGGTGCACGGCTTCCGCGACGCCGCGGACTACTACCAGCAGTCCAGCTCGATCCGTTTCCTCGAGGGAATCCGGGTCCCGACCCTGCTGCTCTCCTCGCACGACGACCCCTTCCACCCGCCCGAGGTATTGCAGGACGTGGAACACCTCGCCTCACAGAACCCGTTCATCACAACGGAGTTTGTCGAGATCGGTGGGCACGTGGGGTTTGTGGAGGGCGCGTTCCCCTGGCGGACCTCCTCGTACAGCGAGCGGCGTGCGGTTGAGTTCGGCGCGTCACGGGTGAGCCCGGAACTGGCCGAGCTCACAGGCTCGCTGTAGTCTCATCGGTTCGGCTCGCGATTCGTCCCTGCCGTCTGCCGTCTGCCAGTCTTTAGACCATGACCGAGGCCACCATCTTCGTTGCGGTCATCGGAGGACTCTTCGTCCTCCGGGTCATTGCGGCCACGGTGATCTTCCTCGTGTTGCTGCCGCGTGGGGATCGGTGCCTCAATTGCGACGCCCCCACGGTTCGCGTTGCATCCGCGCTGCATGACCGCTGGCTCCCGTGGTTCCGGAAGAGCTGGTGCCTGCGCTGCGGATGGGTAGGGCTGCTCCGTCGCGGCCCCCTGACGACCGAGATGGACCCCGTGACCTACGAACCCATCGCGAACAGCCGGAGCCACGCCGGCCAGTTGCCCGAGAGGTCGAAGAAGTCGTCGAAGTAGGTGAGCCCGGCGCCTTCCAGCTCCTCGATGATCTGGGGCAAGGCCTCGGTCTCATGGATCGGCCCGATCACGATCAGCGCCCCCTCCACGCGGAACTCGTCGTCGGTGAGGCCGAGGCGCTCGTCGAAGGCCGAACGGGTGAGGCTGGCGCGTTCAAACGCCTCGCGGCGAATGACGAGGCTGGGGTATTCCGCGGCGAGTGGGAGCGGCATGCGGGTAGTCTAACCCCTCCGTGGCCCCTTCCCGCAGGGTACCGCCCCGGGCGACTGGCGGCGGCACCGAGATACTTGCCTGAGGCAAGTAGTTGATATAATCTGGCAAGCACCGGGCGGCGACCCTCCGCCGCGCTCTCTCACGCCAGACCACGCGCCGCATGGACGCACGCATCGAGACGGTGCGCCGCTTCAGTCGCCTGTACACGAAGCGCATCGGCCTCCTCCACGAGGGGTTCCTCGACAGCCCCTTCACCCTCACGGAGGGCCGCGTCATCTACGAGCTCGCACAGCGAGACCAGGCGACGGCCAGCGCGCTTGGTGCCGCCCTCGACCTCGATGGCGGATACCTGAGTCGCGTCATCCGGTCCCTCGTGCGCCGCGGCATGGTTCGCAAGCGCAAGTCGCCCGAGGACCGACGACACTACCTCCTCTCGCTCACCGAACGTGGCACGCAGGCGTTCTCCCGCCTCAACGCCACCTCGCAGGCCGAAGTGGGAACGATGCTCGCGGGCTTGGCCGAGGACGACCAGCGGCGCCTGGTGACCGCACTCTCCCAGGTCGAAGCCGTCCTCGGCGATCGCGAGCAGCCGCGCGTGCCTTACGTGCTTCGCCCGCACCACGTCGGCGACATGGGCTGGGTCGTCGAGCAACAGGCGCGGCTCTACAATCGCGAGTACGGATGGAACGACGAATACGAGGCGCTCTGCGCCGAGATCGTCGCGCAGTTCCTGCGACAGTTCGAGCCAAACCGTGAACGCTGCTGGATCGCCGAACGTGAAGGCGAGCGCGTCGGCTCGGTCTTCCTGATGCGCCACCGCGAGCGCGAGCGCGTCGCCCGACTTCGGTTGCTCTTCGTTGATGAGCGCACGCGCGGGCTCGGCATCGGCCGACGACTCGTGCACGAGTGCACCCGCTTCGCGCGCGAGGCCGGGTACCAGACGATCACCCTCTGGACCAACTCGATCCTCCACGCCGCGCGGCGCATCTACCAGGACGAGGGCTACGTTCTGGTCCACGAGGAACCACACCACACGTTCGGCCACGACCTCGTCGGCCAGACCTGGGAGCTGGCGCTGTGACGGCGCTCGCCGCTGGACCACGCGAGGTGTGTGACCTCGCGGCGTTTCGCGCGCGTGTTGCCGCCCTGCTCGCAGACGCACCGTCGTCGTATCAGCCCGTCTTTATCCAGCTGCGGCCGGGTGAGCGGCCGGCGCTCGAGGCACTGTGCCTCGGGCACGCGGTGACGCTGGTGGATTCCATCCAGCGACAGCTCGCCGACCTGGCGGCGGTGCGGCTCCCTGGCGGAACGGTCGAGGAGCGCGCGCGGTGCAACACCGACCTCGTGGACCGCGCTGGTGACGTGGACGCGTGCGGGCTCTGGGTCCTGTTGCCGTGGGAGCGGCGCATCGCACACCTGCTCGACCCCGAGGCGTATCTCGAGGTCATCACGAGCCGCAATCGGGAGAAGATCACGCGCGACGAGCAGCGCCTGCTGCGCACGCGTAGGGTGGGCGCGGTCGGTCTGTCGGTGGGCGGCGAGGCGGCGGTCGCCGTGGCGCAGGAACACCTGTGCGGCGAGATGGTGCTGGCCGACTTCGACGCGCTCGACCTCTCCAACCTCAACCGACTCGGCGCCGGGTTCGACGACCTGGGACTGAACAAGGCGATCCTCGTCGCGCGCCGCATCGTGAAGATCGACCCGTACCTGCGGCTCCGCGTCTACACCGAAGGCGTCACTCACACCAATGTCGATGCCTTCCTCGACGGCCTCGACCTCCTCCTCGAGGAGTGCGACAGCCTGCCGCTCAAGTACCTCATGCGCGAGAAGGCGCGCGCGCGCCGGCTCAACATCATCTTCGCTGGGGACGAACGTGGCTTCTTGAGTCTCGAGCCCTATGGGACGCATCCACAGCTGCCCGCCTTCCATGGTCGCGTCACGGGTCCGCAGCCCCCGCGCGACGCCTATGCGACTCCGGGCGAGTTCCTGCGCGCGCTCACCGTCTGGCTTGGTGGGTGGGACGCGATCTCCGAGCGTTCGCGGCGCTCGTTGGAGGGTGTGGGCACGACCGTCGGCGGCTATCCGCAGTTAGCCGGTGAGGCCCGCCTCGCCGCCGGCCAGCTCGCGTGGTTCGCCCGCAAGCTGTTGCTTGGAGAGACGGTCGAGCCCTTCGTCGGCCACCTCGATCTCGACGAACTGGTCGCCCGACCGACCGCATGAGCCACAGGCCCGGCGAGCGGGCGGCAGCCTTTGCGAGGGTTGCTAGCTTGTTTCCATGGGGTTGTCGCGCACCGAGCAGGATTTCGACGTCATTGTCGTCGGGGCAGGCCACGCAGGGACCGAGGCCGCCGTGGCCGCGGCGCGTCTTGGCTGCCGCGTGGGGCTCATCACGAGCGCGCTCGAGACCATCGGCCAGATGTCCTGCAATCCCGCCATCGGCGGGGTGGCCAAGGGCACGGTGGTCCGCGAGGTCGACGCCATGGGTGGAATCATGGCACGGGCGACGGACCTGGCCATGCTCCAGTTCCGCATGCTCAATCGCAGCAAGGGCGCAGCGGTCTGGGCCCCCCGCGCCCAGTGCGACCGCGGACTCTATCGCCGCGCCGTGAGAAGCCTCATCGAGGAGCAGCCGGGGCTTCACACGATCCAGGGCACGGTGGCGAGTCTCCTCCTGGACGGGGGCGGGCTGCACGGAGTCGCCACGCTGGAGGGCCGGCGGTTCGGTGCGCGGGCCGTGGTCATCACCACGGGGACCTTCCTGCGAGGCCGGATCCACATCGGTACCGAGACCCGCATCGCAGGCGGCAGGGCCGGCGAAAACTCGTCCACGCACCTCGCCGAACAGCTCGAAGGTGCCGGGCTGACTGTCGCCCGGTTCAAGACCGGGACCCCGCCGCGCATCGACGGTCGCTC
>JAEUJK010000253.1 GCA_016794735.1 Gemmatimonadota bacterium
TACTGACCTGACCGAGGCAACCGTCATGCGAAGATTGCGCAGTTTCGGATGGACAACGCTCGCCGTCGCCCACCTCGCCGCCTGTGGTGGCGGTGGTGGTGAAGTCGCCAACGCGCCGGGGGTGTCTGGCGACACCATCTACGTGGGCGCCCTCGTGCCCCTCAGCGATGCCGTGGCGGTGATCGGCAAGCCCATCCTGGCCGGGCTGAATACGTATTTCGGCGCGCTCAATGCCGCAGGCGGCATTGGCGGGAAGTACAAGGTGAAGGTCGTTGCCGAGGACATCACCTACGCCAATCCGTCCTCGGGCTCGCAGAAGTACCAGAAGGTCAAGGGACAGGTGGCGATGTTCGCCTCGATCCTCGGCACGGACCAGATCAACGGTGTCCTCCCGCTGCTCGCCGAAGACTCGATCCTCGCGCTGCCCACCACCTTCGACGCGGAGTGGGTGCGCAATCCCAACCTGCTGCCGTGGGGTGTTCCCTACCAGCTGCAGGCGATCAATGCCGTGGGGTATGCGATCACCGACGGCGGGTACGCCGGCAAGCCGGTGTGTACGATGACCCTCGCGACCGGATACGGGGAGGCGGTGGTGGAGGGCGTCGACCACCTCGCGAAGGAAATGAACTTCACCGTGGCGGCCAAGGCGACCTTCAAGCAGGACGACCAGGACTTCGTCGCCCCCGTGACGCAGCTCAAGAATGCGAACTGTGCCGTGATCATGATGGCCTCGCTGCCGAGCGTGACGGGCAAGGTGCTCGGTGCGGCAGCCCAACTGGGGTATGAGCCTCGCTGGGTGATGACCTCGCCATCGTATCACCACGCACTCGCAACATCGCCGCTCAAGGACTACCTGACGAAGACAGCCTGGATCTCGTGGGACGGCACGCTCTACGCTGATAGCACGTCGCCGGCCTTGCGCGCCGTTGCCGACGCGCAGGGCAAGTATGCGCCGGAGCAGACGCCCGACCTGTTCTACCTCGCCGGCTACGTCATGGGGTACCCGATCCGCGCCACGCTGGAAAAGGCCGTGGCTTCGGGCAACCTGGGTCGTGCCGGCATCATGGCGGCCGCGGCCGCCGTGCCGACGCTCAACACCGATGGTCTCCTCTCCGAATGGACCTACGGTCCCGCCGCCCAGCGCAACCCGCCGCGTACAGGCACGGTGTTCAAGATCGACCCGACGGTGCCGCTCTCACTGGGGGTCGAGAAGGCCGGCACCGCCATCCCCGCCGCCACGACGTACGTGTTCAAATAGCGCGGGCGGCGCCTCGGTCATCATGGCCGGGGTGTGTAACTCGCACGGGGTGGCCTCGTCTCCGGACAAGGCCACCCTGTTTCGTGAGTGCCATCGATGGTCCTTCGTTATGCCCGAATCGCCGTGTACACCGTGCTGGCCGCGGTGTCGAGCTACGTGGCGACACGAGTGTACCTCTCGCGCGAGCCCCCCACGGTGGTCACGCCGCCGGCCAATGCCGGGACCTGGTTCGCACGTGCGCGCCCGCACTGCAACCCGGTGGAGGTGGAGACGTTTGTGCGACAGGATCCGCCCGCGCTCGCGACCATCGATGGGATCTCCTATGCGGCGGCCTGTTATGCGCTCGCCGGCAAGGTGGAGGCGGCGCGGGAGCTGATCCTGCGCCTGTCGTCGGACGATCGCTATCGCGCGGCGGGGGTCGTGTTCGACGTGGGGCATCCGGTCGCGGATGCGGGGGACGACGTCTCCGCGGCGCCGATCATGGAGCTGGTGGTCGATTTCTGGCCCAACCACTACATGGCGCTCTACCACGCCGGCGCATCGGCCTACCAGCTCGGCCACTACGCGCGCGCGACGCAGCACCTCGAGGCGTTCCTCGCGGTCTACACGGCGAATGACGGCTGGACGGGAGCCGCGAATGGAATGCTCACGCACATGCGCGAACACCCGCGCGCGCAGCCGCGGCGGGTCGAGGATCCGCACGGGTAGGGTGCAAAAAAGCAGACGACCGTGCATTGCTGCACGGCCGCCTGCCCCCTTCGGTGCACTCCCAGGAATGCACCGTCCCGCGGAGTTCCGGGACGCGACCTTCCGCGATTACTTGCCGGGCTTCAGGCCAAACATGAACCCGAGGTTGATCGTCGCGGCGCCCGACGCACCCGCGTCAGCGTACAGGGCAGCCTTCTCGCTCATGAAGTAGCGAATGCCGGCGCGACCAATGAAGTAGAGCCCCGAGCTCGCCGATCCCGTGAAGTCCGTCGAGACCGAGGAAAGGCCCAGGCCAGCGCCGAGGAACGGATCGATCTTGGTGTTCGTGACCTTGAAGTGGTAGTTCGCCGTGCCCGAGAACGCGATGTAGCGGAAGTCGTAGTCGACCGAGACGAAGCGCTCGTTGTAGTTCCAGTAGTCCACGCCGACCTGGAAGCCGAGGGTGCCGTCCCCGAGGTCCGGGAGCTTCTTGATCGCCTTCTCAAACCGCCCGCCGAGGGCGAGCGCGCCACCGACATTGCCGAGTCCGACCGTCGCACCGATGTCCGTATAGCCGGGCTGGAAACCCTTGCCCTGGGCCTGGGAGATCGACGGAACAACAACCAGGGCCATCACCGCGCCCGCGATCCATTTCGTGCAACGCATGTAGTTCCTCCTGGGATGGTACGTGAAGGGTTGGTGAAAGAACGCGCAGGGGTACGTGTTCTTCTCACCGCAACATTGCGTAAAGCACCCGCAAAAGCCATCACGCGGTTGCGGCGCCGGGGGCGGCGGTCTACGTTCGCGGGCCGCTGCCGCTGCCGCTGCCGCTG
>JAEUJK010000263.1 GCA_016794735.1 Gemmatimonadota bacterium
ACCGTGCACTTCACGGCGGTGGGACGCGAGGACGGCGTGGATCCCTACTATCGCCTGCTCTACAAGGTCGCGCTCGACGGCAGCGGGCTCGCGCGATTGTCTGCGGAAACGGCCGATCACCAGGTGTGGGCCACGCCGTCGGGCAAGTACCTGGTGGACCTCTATTCGCGGCGTGACATGGCGCCGGTGTCCGTGGTGCGCGCCCCTGACGGCCGCGTCGTGCAGACCATCGAGCAGGGCGACATCTCCCGGCTCGTCGCCACGGGGTGGCGGCCACCGACGCCGTTCCGCGCCCGCGGGCGCGATGGCGCGACGGATGTTTACGGCTATTTGTATTTCCCGCGCGACTTCGACAGCACGGCCACCTACCCGGTCGTGGACTACATCTATCCCGGTCCGCAGGTCGGCGCCGTGGCCACGCGCAGCTTTGTGGGAAGCGCCCCGGGGAACCCGCAGTCCCTCGCCGAGCTGGGGTTCATCGTGTTCACCGTCGACGCGTTCGGCTCGCCGCAGCGGTCCAAGGCGTTCCACGATGCGTACTACGGGAACATGACCGACAACGGCATCCCCGATCACATCAGCGCCTTGCGTGAACTCGCCCAGCGGTACCGCCAGATGGACCTCGGGCGCGTGGGGATCTACGGCCATTCGGGCGGCGGCTTCTCCGGCACCGACGCCATCCTGCGGTACCCCGACTTCTACAAGGTGGCCGTCTCGGGGGCCGGCAACCACGACCAGCGTGGGTACCACTTCCCCTGGGGCGAGAAGTACCACGGCCTCGAGGTGAAGAACGGCGCCTCGAGCAACTATGACTCCCAGGCCAACCAGAACCTGGCCGCGAACCTGAAGGGGAAGTTGCTCCTGACCTATGGCACGCTCGACGACAATGTCCACCCGGACATGACGCTGGCCGTGATCGACGCCCTCATCCGCGCCAACAAGAAGTTCGACGTGTTCGTGTACCCCAACCGCAACCACGGGTACGCCGGCGAACCGTACGTGATCCAGCAGGGGTGGGACTACTTCGTGAAGCACCTGCGCGGCGAGACCCCGCCGGAGGACTTCATCATCCGCGTACCGCGTTAGGCACGACCAGCCCCGGCCGCACCGCGCCCGTGCGCGGTGCGGCGCTCAGCCGTGGCGCAGCTGGGCGACCATCGGCTCGATGTGCGCCAGGAGGCACGCCGTCGACTCCAGGTCGAAGTGCCCCGCGCCGGGTTCCACGAAGATCGACCCGCGCTGGTAGGCAGGCCCCAGCGCGGGCAGCCCAACGGGTGATTGCAGCTCGCGCACGAGGGAGCGATAGGTCGCGTTATCCTCGAACACGCAGCGCAGCCGCACGTCGCGGCGGGACGCCGCCTCGTACCACCCGATGAAGGCACGCAACGGCGCCGGATCGAACGGCGACGCGATCCCCTTCGCGAAGTCCCGCAGGACGCCGAGGTCGCGGCGAAACCGGCTGACCAGCCGCACCAGGTACTCGTTCACGTCGAGCCACGCCTGGAGCGACGTCTCGGACTGCGTCACCCGCTGCACGAACGGCAGCGCGGCATCCTCGGTCGCATCGCCCAGCTCCGCCAGCACTGCACTCACGAACGCGGTGTCCTTCGCGAGGTTGCCGCCCAGCGCCACCACCCCATCGATGCGACGAGGGACGATCGTCGACGAGGCACCCGCCATCCGCATGACAATGTCCGCGCCGGTCGAGAACCCGGCGAGCACCACATGGCGTGCCGCCGTGAGCTGGGCCACATGGTCGATCAACCCGCCCGCAAGCGCCAGGTGATCGGTGATGCTGAGCGCGGGCCGGTAGCGGCGCCCCTTCTCGAAGCCGAAGAACTCGGGCACGATGACACGCCACGGTGCCTCGCGCAGCAGCGACTCGCCATCGCTCGCATCGATGCCCCAGCGCGTGAAGTAGCACACCAGCGTATCGGACAGCCGCCCGTTGTCCACGTAGTGCATGACGTCGCCCGGCATGCGCGGGTCGAAGCCCTCCGGCAAGCGAGCCAGCATGGACTCCTCGAGCCGGAAGGTGCGCGCCGTCGGCGCACCACCGGTGGCCTGCAGGGCCGTCGGCGTCTCACCGGCCAACCAGGCATCGATCTGCTGGAGCAGTGCGGCGGCATCGCGCCAGCGATCGGCAGGGTGCTTCTCGAGGCAACGCGCCACAAGTGCCTCGATGGCCTCGGGAACCCCGGAGCGGTGCGCGCGGATCGGCTCCACCGGCCGCGACACCTGCGCCGCCATCAGTTGCTGCGGCTGCAGCGAATGAAAGGGGTGCATGCCGGCCAGCATCTCGTACCAGACGAGGCCAAGCGCATAGAGGTCGGCACGCTCGTCCACGCGCGACTCTCCCGCCGCCTGCTCGGGGGACATGTACGCGGCGGTTCCCACCGCGAGTCCTGTCTTCGTGAGTCGCGTGCCGTCGACCGAGGGATCACGAAGGTGCGCAATCCCGAAATCCGCGAGCAAGGGTTCGTCGCCGGCCAGCAGGATGTTCTCCGGCTTGAGGTCGCGGTGCACGATGCCACGCGCGTGCGCATGCTCGAGCGCACGGAGCACCCCGCGCACGATGCGCACC
>JAEUJK010000356.1 GCA_016794735.1 Gemmatimonadota bacterium
GTGACGGTCATGTCACCGCGGGCGCCGATCGTGTACATGCGCCCACGGTTGAACGACACGCCGGCCCGCGTGATCAGGTTCGTGGTGGAACCCGGTGCGCGGACAAAGAGGTCGTAATCTGCCGCCGGCAGGTTGGTGAAGGCACCCGCCGCCTTGTACGCCACGGACGCTCCGATCGCGACCTCGGTCCCCGTCGTCGTGTTCCTGGCGTACAGGACCATCGGCTGCGAGTTCGAGATGGCGTTCACGAAACGGACGCTGGCCTGGGTGAAGTCGATCGCCGCGGGCAGCGGGTCCTCGACGACGAATCCCTCGGCGGTCTTCGTGGTCGTGTTGTAGATCCCGCTGATGTAGTACGAATACGACTTTCCATCGGCGAGGGTCGCGGTGACCTTGGTGATAGCCAGGTCCTTGTCGGTCGCTGCGGCGATCTTGCCCTCGAGCGAATACTGCCCGGGCGCAATCGACGAGTAGAGCCCGCCGTTGCCTGCACCACCGGAGTTCACCCCGTTGGTGGACTCAACGCCCGTCGCCGAGGTGATGGCGGTCATCTTCGTGGTGTTGGCGTAGAAGTTCACGCCGGGAGCACTCACCCCGAAGTTGAAGAACTTCACGCGGGTCCCGGTCTCGGGACCCGTGATTTCCTGGACGGCGTTCTCGTCGCATGCTGCGAACACCACGCCGGCGGCCAGGAGGAGGAAGGCACGATATCGATTCATGGCTCGGTTCACGGTTGGGTGATCCACATCGGCTTGGTGTGGTAGTCGAGGGCGAGGCCGCCGATCTTGTCGAGGGCGTCGCGGTTCCACACGTACTCGGAGTTGAAGCGCGGGCGGATGCGCTGCACGATCTTGTTGCCGTTGTCCGGGTACAGGTTCGTGGGTGCCGCAAAGCCGGGGTAGACCTGCCGCCCGCTCGCCGGATCGATGTCGGTGTAGTTGTAGCGACGCATGTCCATCCACAACTCGTTGTGCCCCCACGCCCACTGCGCGATGTACTTCTGCGACATGATGTGCGTGAGCGTCAGGCCGGCGGGGGTCGTCGGCACCACGGCCGGCGCCGCCAGGAACGTGTTCTTCTCGGTGAGGGTGATCTGGAGCGGTGACTGGCTGTTGTCGAGGTTGCGCTCGTTCACCCAGTCGATGTGCGCGGAGATCGCGTTGCGATACGCCGCCAGCGCGGTGGCCTTGTCGCCGCCACGGTACGCCGCTTCCGCCTTGATGAACTGCAGCTGCGCGTACGTCATCACCGGGATCTTCGCCTTGTCCGCGAAGAGGTAGCGCCCCGGGAGGCCGACCCCGCCGGTGCCTGCATACCCGTGGAAGTTGTTGGGTTGCTGGGCGGCCGTGAGGGCGCCGAAGCCGACGACGTTGATGTCGAGGCCGCGGTACGCGCCATCCGGTGACGGGGCGAGCATGCGGCTCATGCGCGGGTCAACGACGCCACCGAACACCGTGCCATCCATCAGGCCGACCACGAACCGGGTCTGGCGGTATCCCGACGCGTTGCCCTGGATGTTGCCGCGGGTCCGGCCCCAGAAGTTCGTGTCGTCGTTCTGGGTGCCCGGGTAGATGAGGAGCGCATCGTCCGCGTTGCTCGCGAACGACTTGTCCACCGCCGCGATCACATCTGCCGGCTTGTAGGTCGACTTGTTGCTGTAGTGGTTCAGGTTGAGCGCCAGCATGCCGTACGCCAGCTTGAGCCACTTGGCCCGGTCCCCGTTGTAGATCTTGTCGGTGCGCGCCAGGTAGACCGGGTCCACGGCACCGTCGTTCCGCTGCAGCAGGGTGATCGCCTCCGTGAGGAGTCGCTGGATCTCCTGGTAGGCGTACTCCTGCGTGTCGTAGTTGAAGAGGAACTTCGACTGGTCGATCGCTTCCTTGACGATGATCTCCCCGTGCATGTCGGTGGTCACCTGCCACCCCCATGCCTTGAGGATCTTCGCCACGCCGAGGAGGTCCCAGCGCTGCTCGGCTTCGGCCTTCGTCGACATGTCGACGAGGTTCTGGCCGAAGGTCCAGTACACGTCACGCCACTGCTGGGCACCGTTGTCGCTGCCGGGGTCGTAGCCCATGCGGTCCCAGGTGCTGAGCGCGGTCACGCCCTGGCAGAGGCACCACTGCTGCGTGTAGCGGCCGATGAAGCGGCCGTCGAACTGCGGGGAGGTGGCGAACCAGTGCAGCATCGGCGCGAGGTAGAGATTGGCCGAGACCGTCTGGGGCGCGTTGGGGTTCTCGTTGACGTCCAGGAAATCCTTGCACCCTGCGGAGAGGGCCATGAGGCCGAGCGCGGCCGCGCGAAGAGAGCGTCGCATGATCTAGAACCTCACCTGGAAGCCGAAGTTGAAGCCGCGCGGGATCGGGAAGTTGCCGACGTCGATGCCGGCGGCTCCCGAGCCGCCGACCGCCGCCGTGTTTCCGTTCACGATGGGGTCCAGGCCGGAGTAGTTGGTGAGGAGGAAGAGGTCGGTCGCCGTCACGAAGGCACTGAGGTCACGTGCCCGCACGAGGCGGCCCGGCAGGACGTACTTGAGCGTCACGTCGCGCAGGCGGACCCAGTTGATGTCCTTCTCGATGAACAGCTCCTCGCTGACCGAGGTGTAGAAGAGCGGCGTCGCCGCCGGGATGACGACGATCGTGTTGCGCGTCGGCGTGGCGCTGTTCTCCTTGCCGTCGCGCAGCACACCCTGCACCACCCGCGGCGTCTCGCGATCCAGCGTGCGCGGGCTCAGGCCGCGCGACGTGAGGAAGTGCTCCGTGCCGTTGAAGACGTCGCCGCCCTTCCGGATGTCCAGCAGGAAGTTGAGCGTCAGGCGGCGATACGTGAACGTGTTCGTCAGGCCGACCGTGAAGTCCGGCTGGCGATCATAACCCTTGTTGTCGCCGCAGGCGCCCGAGATGAAGATCGCGGAACGGATCGGCAGCCCCGTCGTGGGATCGATCAGCAGGTCGCAGTTGTTGTTGCGCAGGTAGAAGAACCCGGTGAGCGAACGCGTGGACTGGCCGGGGGTCACGCCGTTGCGCACGTTGCCGTAGAGCCACGTGTCGGACACGTACGACTCGGGCAAGGCGTTCGGGAGGGCCAGCACCTTGCTGCGCGCGCTCTCGAAGTTGGCGATGAAGTCCCAGGCAAAGTCGTTCCGCTGGTACGGCGTGCCGCGCAGCGTGACTTCCCAACCCTTGTTCTCCGTCACGGCGCCGTTGAGGTTGAACAGGATAAAGCCGGTGCCGTACGAACCGCGGATGTCGTTGACGATCTGGTCCTTCGTCTTCTTGATGTACCGCGTGACATCGAGGCCCAGCCGGTTGTCGAAGAACGTGAGCTCCGTGCCAAACTCGTAGGAGCGTGCGAACTCCGGCTTGAGGTCGAGGTTCGGCCCGGTGAAGCCGTAGCCGTAGCCGCCGTACGACGTGGTCTTGAACTCGAGCGAGGGACGGTACGCATACGGGCGCGCGTCCTTGCCCACCTCGGCGTACGCGGCGCGCAGCTTGCCGGTCATGTACTTGCCGACCGACTCGAAGGCGTCCGAGAAGATGAAGCTCGACGAGATCGAGGGATAGAAGAACGAGTTGCGCTCGACCGGGATCGTGGACGTCCAGTCGTTGCGCCCCGTCACGTTCACGTACAGGTAGTCGGCGTAGTTGAACGACGCCTGCCCGAAGGCACTGACCAGGCGACGCTGCGACAAGGTCGTGCGGTTCGTGCGCAGGTTCGTGTTGTTGATCGAGACGAAGTTCGGGTCGAGGAAGTCGCGCCCGAGCAACGCGTTGGTCGTCGAGCGGAAGTCCGACACCTGGTTCCCGAGCAACCCGCTCACGGAGAGGTTCCCGAACAGCGGGCGCTCGTTGATGTTGAGCAACGTCTGCGCGTTGAGGTTGCGCACGACGTCGTTGGCCTCGTCGAGGATCCCGTTGTTGGAGTTGCCGAGCGCGCTCTCGGGATGGCGCAGGATCCGGTTCTCGGTGGTGTAGCCGTCGAGCCCGAGGTTGCTCTTGAGGCTGCCCCAGCTCATCGGCGTCAGGATGAAGCCGGCGTTGGCAAAGAGGCGCGAGTTCTGCGCCGTGTTGAGGTTGCGCTCGACGTTGAAGTACGGGTTGTCGATTTCGCCCGTCGCGGCCAGGGTCGTGAGGCGGCGTCGCGTGCCCGCGGCCGTCTGCCAGTCCTTGGCGTTGTCGGTGCCGGGCCACGCCAGCAGGCCGAGGAGCGGACCGAAGTCACCCTTCCACGGCTGCGTGTTGTCGCCCACCGTGTACTGCATCGAGAGGTCCGTGCGCAGCCAGCTGTTGACCTGCGCCTGCGACGCGCCGGTGGCGTTCAAGCGGCGGAAGTCGGAGTTGGGAATCACGCCCTGCTGGTTGTCCCCGGAGAAGGCGAGGCGATAGTTGATGCGGTTGTCCGCCGCCGCGCCGCTGAACGAGAGGTTGTGCTTCTGCGTGAGCGCCGTGCGGAAGAAACCGTCGACGTTGTCGTAGAACTGCGTGCCGGCGGGGTAGGGGGCGCCAAAGTAGAAGAACGACCCCAGCAACCCGGAAGAGCCGACCGCCGTGGGTCCGTAGGTGCGCTGCACCTCAGGCTCCGACCGCGTCGTTTCCACCCGCATGCTCGTGCTGTACTCCAACCCGCCCGTGCCCGCGCGACCGCGCTTGGTCGTGATCACGATGGCACCATTCGCGGCGTCGATGCCGTAGAGCGCCGACGCTTCCGGACCCTTGAGCACCACCAGGGTCTCGATGTCGTTCGGGTTCAAGTCGGCCGCGCGGTTCGTGAAGTCGATGCCGCGATTGCTGAACGCAAACGCGGATCCCGGCGCATCCGACGCCAGCACGTTGGTGTTGAGCGTCTTGTTGTCGAGCGGGAGCCCGTCGACGATCATCAACGGCTGGTTCGACGACGAGATCGAACTCACGCCGCGGATGGTGATCGAGGACGACGCGCCCGGCACGCCGGAGCTGCTCGTGACCTCGACACCGGCCACCCGACCCTGCAGCGCGTTGATGAAGTTCTCGCGCTGCGTGGCCGAGATGGCGGCGCCGTCCACGCTTTGCTGCGCGGTCCCGAGGGATCGCTGCACGGCGGTTTGTCCGAGCGCGGAGACCACGACGGCGTCGAGCTGCGTCGCGACCTTCTTCATCTGGACGTTGATGACGTCCTCGGCGCCAACGGTGCGCTCCTCGGGAGCATTGCCGAGCAGTCGGAACTGGAGGACCTGGCCAACCGCGGCGCGGACCGAATATCGGCCGTCCGCGTTGGTCAGGCCGCCGGTGGTGGTGCCGCGCACGACGACCTGGACGCCCGTGAGCGGGCTTCCGTCCTCGCTGGTGACACGCCCGGATACGGTCTTGGGCTGTGCGAGCGCCTGGCTCGCCAGCAAGAGCGTTCCGGTGAGCAAACTTATGATTCTCATGGCTTGGTGGGGCTGCGGGTTCCCGCGGGACCAGAGGCGCGACAGCGCCGCCGTGACCCGCGCCACGAACGTGGTCTCGGGTATTATAGAAAGATTCCCGACAGGGACAGTAAAGCAACTACGGCTGTCCCCGAACTGGGGAGATACCCGACGTCGTGTGACCGCGCGGCGGTCCGGCGGTCAGCTTGCCCGCTTTTGGTAGCGCCAGATGGCGATCGAGAGGACCAAAGCGGCGGAGACGGCCAGGACCCCGAGCTGGGGAAGGACGTCGACCGGCCCGGCGCCGCGGAGCATCACGCCGCGCATCAGGGCAATGAAGTGCATCATCGGATTCGCGCGGGCGACCCACTGCGCCCACGGCGGCATCGACGCGATCGGGGTGAACAGCCCGCTCATCAATAGATAGACCATGAGCATGGCGAAGTTCACGAACATCGCCTGCTGCTGCGTCTCGGTAACGGCCGAGATCCAGAGCCCGATCCCGAGCGCGGCCAGGAGGTAGAGCGCGGCGCCGGCAAAGACGAGCCAGAGGGGGCCAAGCATCGGGACGGTGAATACCAGGCGCCCGACAATCAACCCGATCGTGAGCACCACCATCGCGATGACCCAGAGCGGGATCAGCTTGGCGGCGATGAAGGTCGCCCGCGGGATCGGGGTCACGTTGAGCTGCTCGAGGGTGCCGGCCTCCTTCTCACGCACGACGTTCATCGCCGTGAGCAAGGTGCCCACGATGGTCAGCAACTGGACGAGGATGCCCGGGACCATGTAGTGCCGGTAATCCAGCTCAGGGTTGTACCAGCCTCGCGTGCGCAGCTCAACGCGCGGCACCCCGCGACCGGGTGGGGCCTCCGGACGCGCGCTTGCCACGGCGGCCAGTGCCACCGACTGCTCGGCGGCGTATCGCGCCAGCACCTCGCGCACGTAACTCTGCGTCACCCCCGCGGCCGCGCCGTCTTCGGCATTCAGCAGCACCTGCACCTGCGCCGCACGCGTGCGCACCAGGTCGGACTCGAAGCCGTGCGGGATCACGAGGATCATCTCCACGTTGCGCCGCATGAGGGCGTCGTCCCCACGTTGCACGCTGTTGGACGCCTCGGTCGCCACAAACCGCCCGGACGCCACGAGCCGCTGTATGACGGCGGCCGACCGCGCGCTGTGATCGTGATCGACCACGTGCATGCGCGAACGCTTCACCTCGAACGTCGCCGCGTTCGAGAGGATCATCAGCTGCACGATCGGGATCATGAACAACATCCGCACGAGCGCGGGATCCCGCAGGATCTGCAGGAACTCCTTGCGCAGGAGGAAGCGCAGCGTGCGCATCAGGCGAGCCGCTCCTTGAACGACCGCGTCGCGGCCACCAGCAACAGCAGGAAGATCGCCGTGAGGATGGTGAACTCCTGCCACAGGTGCACCACGCCAGCGCCCTTGAGCATGATCCCGCGCACCACCACGATGAACCATCGCGCCGGCACGACGTTCGACACGATTTGCAGCGGGGTCGGCAAGCTGGCGATCGGGAAGATCATGCCCGAGAGCAACGTGCTCGGCAGCATCGTCACGAGCATCGCGCCGATCATCGCCGTGCGCTGGGACCCGGTGCGCGCAGCCACGAGCACCCCCAGGGCGAGCCCAACGAGGGAATACAGCATGCTGGCGCCAAGGAGCAGGAGGAGGCTCCCGCGCAGCGGCACCTGGAACACGACCCACGCCGCCACCAGCGCCGTGACCACGTTCGCAAAGGCAAGCAGCAGGTACGGGGCCACCTTGCCGAGGATGATCTGCCACGGGTGCAGCGGCGAGACGAGCAACACCTCGAGTGTGCCGCGTTCCATCTCGCGCGAGAGCGAGATCGCGGTCATCAGTGCGGTCACCAGCGTGAGCACGAGGGCAATGAGCCCGGGGACGAACAGGTTGACGCTCTCGAGCGTCTGGTTGAACCGCATGCGTACCTGCGGCACCACCTGCAGCCCGGCCCGCGTGCCCGGGAGGTCGGCTTGCCAGCCGGCGATCACGGCACCAGCATAGGCCTGCATCGTGGAGCCCGTGTTGGGGTTGGACGCATCGGTGATGAGCTGCAGTCGGGCCGGCGCACCTGCGGCGAGGTCATTCGCCAGCCCCGGCGGAATCACGAGGGCCACGTCCACGGCGCCGCGGCGGAACAACGGCTCCAGCAGGTGCGTCGTCGGTCCCGTCGCGACGATGCGAAAGCGCGAAGTCCCGGCGAAACGCGCGTGCAGCGCCTTGCTGTCCGCGTCCACCGCCTGGTCGACGATGGCGACGCGAATGTCGGTGACGTCCGTGCGAATGGCAAAGCCGAACAACACCACCTGCGCCAGGGGCATCAGGAGCAGGATGGTCAGCGTCTGGCGGTCGCGCAGGATGTGCCACAACTCCTTCAGCACGAAGGCGCGCAGCGCACGGAGTCGGCCAGGGGCGCGCATCGTCAGGCGGCCGGGCGCGCGAGGCGCACGAAGACTTCGTCCAGGCTTGGCGCGTTGTACGCCGCCTTGAGTTCCCCCGGCGTGCCCATCGCCGCAATGCGTCCGTCCACCATGATCGACAGGCGGTCGCAGTACTCCGCTTCATCCATGTAGTGCGTGGTGGCAAAGACCGTCGTGCCTTCCGCGGCCGCAGCGTAGATCATCTCCCAGAACTGCCGCCGGGTGATCGGGTCGACACCGCCCGTCGGTTCGTCGAGGAACACCACGCGTGGGCGGTGCAGCATCGCCACGGAGAAGGCGAGCTTCTGCTTCCACCCGAGCGGGAGCGAGCGCACCATGGAGCGGCGGGCGGAGGCAAGGTCGAGCGTCTGCAGCATCGCGTCCATCCGCGCGCTGATCGTCGCGTCGTCGAGCCCGTAGATCCCGCCGTACAGCGTGATGTTTTCGGAAACCGTGAGGTCGTCGTAGAGGGAGAAGCGCTGGCTCATGTAGCCGATGTTGCGGCGCACGTCCTCCGATTGGGTGAGCACGTCGAACCCGGCCACGCGCGCACTCCCCGACGTTGGCGCGAGCAACCCGATGAGCATGCGGATGGCCGTCGTCTTGCCCGCGCCGTTTGCCCCGAGGAAGCCGAAGACCTCGCCCGCGCGCACCTCGACCGAGATGGCGTCGACGGCGGTGAAGTCGCCGAAGCGTCGCGTGAGGTCCCGCACCTCGATGGCGAGGGTCATGCCGCGGCCCCCATGAGTTCCATGAAGGTGTCCTCGATGGTCGGGGCGATCGCCGTGACCGCGAGTTGCCCGATGCCCGCGGCGGCGAGGTACGGCGCCAGCTCGGCGTGCAGGAGCTCCGC
>JAEUJK010000386.1 GCA_016794735.1 Gemmatimonadota bacterium
TGATCGGCATCATCATGGGGAGCAAGTCCGACTACGAACACATGCAGCACGCGGCCGCGATGCTCGACGAGCTGCAGGTGCCGTACGAGATGCGCGTCGTGTCCGCACACCGCACGCCGGACTGGATGTTCGAGTACGCGAGCACGGCGGCACCGCGCGGGCTCAAGGCCATCATCGCGGGCGCCGGTGGTGCGGCCCACCTGCCGGGGATGGTCGCGGCCAAGTGTGTGGTCCCGGTCCTTGGCGTCCCGATCCCCGCGACCGTCCTCAACGGGCAGGATGCGTTGCTCTCGATCGTGCAGATGCCGGCCGGCGTGCCCGTCGGCACGCTCGCGATCGGCAAGCCGGGGGCAATCAACGCGGCGATCCTCGCGGCCGAGATTGTCGGCAACGAACGCCCCGAGGTGCGCGAGCGCCTGATCGCGTGGCGCGCGTCGCGCCGCGACGAGGTCCTCGGCCAGACCCTCCCGTGAGCGTGATCCTCCCTGGGGCCACCATCGGGATCCTCGGTGGGGGCCAGCTCGGCCGCATGACGGGGATGGCCGCGCGCTCGTTAGGCTACGACGTCCACGTCCTCGACCCCGATCCGCATTGCTCGGCCCGGGCCGTCGCCAGCCGGGTGATCACTGCCCGCTTCGACGACGCCGACGCCGCGACCGACCTCGCGCAGGAATGCGACGTCGTCACGCTGGAGATCGAGCAGATCGCCCGGCCCGCCCTCGAGGCGGTCGCCAATGTCGCCCCGCTGCGCCCGCGCGCCGAAGCGGTCTTCACCATCCAGGACCGCATTCGCCAGCGTACCTGGCTCGACAAGCACGGGTTTCCGGTCGGGCCGTTCCGCGCCGTCTCCACCGCGGACGAATGCGCAGAGGCGGTGGCCGCACTCGGCCCCTCCATCTGCAAGGCCCCGATGGGCGGCTACGACGGACGCGGGCAGGTGCGGGTGAAAAGCCCGGACGAGGCCCGCGCCGCGTGGCACACGTTAGGCAGCGGGCGCGTCATCGTCGAGCAGTTCCTGTCGCTCGACCTGGAGCTCTCGGTGCTCGTGGCGCGGCGCGAGGACGGCGCGAGTGTCACCTATCCGCCCGCCGTGAACCATCACGTGGACGGCGTCCTCGACTGGTCCATCTGCCCGGGCCCGCTCCCCGAGCCGGTCATCGCCCATGCCCGGCAGGTGGGTCACGCGATCGCCGAGACGATGGGAATCGTCGGGCTGATCGCCTGCGAGTTGTTCCTGACCACCGATGGGCGGTTGCTCGTGAACGAACTCGCGCCGCGTCCGCACAACACCTACCACCACTCCGAACGCGGCGTCTCCACCAGCCAGTTCGAGCAACTGGTGCGGGCGGTCTGCGGCCTTCCGCTGGGTGAGGTGCGGCCCATTGCCCCTGCCGCGATCGCCAACTTGTTAGGCGACTTGTGGGAGGGGATCGTGCCGGATGTCACCGGGGCGCTCGACATCCCGGACGTGCGGCTCCACCTCTACGGCAAGACCTCCGCGCGTCCCGGGCGGAAGATGGGGCACCTCTCCGCCGTGTCGGCGTCGACCGATGTCGCGCTCCAGCGAGTGCTGGAGGCACGGCGCCGGTTCTCGCGCCAGGCGTCACAAGGCTGACGCCTCACAACGCAGCGGGGGCGGAACCGGACAAACAGCCCGGTCCCGCCCCCGCGTGGTCCCTCGACGTTCAGGCGCGGTTGCCCGCCGCCTTCTGCCGGGTCAGTCCCCCAAAGCGACGATCGCGCGAACGGAAATCCTCCACCGCCGCATCGAAGTCGGCGGTGCTGAACTCCGGCCACATGCGCCGCGAGAAATACAACTCGGCGTAGGCGCACTCCCAGAGCAGGAAGTCGGAGAGCCGCTGCTCGCCGCCGGTGCGGATCAGCAGGTCGACGTCACCGGCGCTGCCGTCATCGTGGTTCACGCTGGCGAGCAACGCGGCAAACCCTTCGCGGCCGAGGGTGACGCCAGGCGGCACCGAGGACGCGGCGCGGACCATCGTGTCGCGCGCGGAGTAGTCGACGGCGAGGCGCAGGTGCAGCGACTGGCACTCGCGCGTGGCGTCCTCTGCCGCGTCGATCGCGCGACGCAGCTCCGGCGAGAGCCGGTCACGCCGGCCCACCACGCTGATGCGGATGTCGTTCTCGAGGCACTTGGGCGTCTCGGCCGCGAGGTGGCGGCGGAAGAGGCGCATGAGCGCGTCGACTTCGTCCTGCGGCCGGCTCCAGTTGTCCGAGGAGAAGGCGTACAGGGTGAGGACGCGGATCTCGGAGCGGCGCGCGTGCTCCACCATCTGGCGCACCGTCTTGGCGCCAGCGATGTGCCCGGCGGTACGCGGCCGACCCCGCTGGTTGGCCCAGCGCCCGTTGCCATCCATGATCATGGCGACGTGTCGCGGGAATTGGCGCGGGTCGTGTCCCGCATGCGTCAACTGCGGCGTCACGCGCGAGCCTCCCGGGTGACCTTGATGATGGCTTCCATGTGTTCGAGGTAGCGTTCCAGGGCGTCGCGACCCGTTGGCGTGAGGGCGAAGGCCGTTCTCGGCACCCGTCCCTCAAAAGACTTGGTGCAGCTGATGTAGCCGGCCTCCTCGAGTTTCCTGGCGTGGACGCTGAGGTTGCCGTCCGTGGTCGCGAGGACCCCCTTGAGGTCGTTGAACGACATCTCGGCGTGCACCGCCAGGGCGCTGACGATGCCCAGCCGGATCCGTTCATGGATGAGACGATCAAGCTCGGCCGCGGTCGCGTCGGACCGGGCCGCCGGCACCTCCCGTGGGGCGCCTGCCGGGACCTGCACCGCTCGCGCGGCGCTCTGCCGTCTAGCCACCGAACCTCCGGGTAATGAGGATTCCGAAACCGAGATGCAGCCCGCCAAACCCAAGGGCCATCAAGGCGCTCAACAGCTCCGCGCGGCTCGCCTCGCTCCAGGCGGTCGCGAGCGCCACCGGGGCGGCGAGGGCAATGGCCCCCATCGCCATGAAGCT
>JAEUJK010000425.1 GCA_016794735.1 Gemmatimonadota bacterium
CCGGGTTCCCACGACGCCGGCAAGGGCCGCACCGCGTGCACGATCATCCCGAGGAGGAGCGCCAGCACCACGGCGTCCGGGGCCCACGCGACATGGCCGGCCCCGACGCGCGACGCTCCCCATGCCGCCAGCGCGATCGCCAGTGACGCCACCACCCCCGGCCCACGAAGCCTCACGCGGCTGCCGTGCCTGGAGCCGGAGCTTCCGGTGCGAGGTACTCCCGCCGGTACAACGTGACAAACTCGAAGAAGTACTGGATCGCCAACGGCCCGAGCAGGACGCCCAGCAGGCCGAAGTACTTCACCCCGGCAAAGGCCCCGACGAGCGTCACCATGGGATGCAGGTTGGAGACGCGACGGTAGATCAGCGGGCGGATCACGTTGTCGATGTTGCTCGCCAGCCCGGCCCCGATGACCAACAGCACCGCCATCGCACCGTAGCGCTGCTGCGCCAGGAGCATCACCACCCCGGGCATCCAGACCAGGGCACTCCCCAGCACCGGAAGGATCGATGCGAAGCCGGTGACGACCCCCCAGAACAACGCATCAGGAATCCCGACGATCCAGAACGCGAGGCCGATCAGCGTTCCCTGCGCCAGCGACGTGATGAGCACGCCGAGCACGGTCGCGTGGGTGACCGAGTAGAAGCGGTCCTTCAATTCCGTCGCCGATTCCTCGGAGAACGGGAGGAAGTCGCGGAACGCCTTCCACGAGGCCTCGGCCGAGACCAGCATGTAGTAGAGGGCGAAGAAGGAGATGACCAGGTTGAGCGTGGCGCGCGCCGCCCCGCCCACGAAGTCGAACGCCTGTTGCGACAGCCAGCGAAAGAAGGTCCCGCTCGCCTTGGCCACCTCGGCACCCACATCGATCGACCCCACGCGCAGCTGCCCCAATCGGGCCAGCGCATCGGAGTCCTGGGCGCGCCGCAACATGGTCGGTGCCTGGTCGGCCACGAGGGCCACGATCCACATCACGGGAATCGCGATCGCCACGACGGCGAACACGAGGGTCAGCGACGCCGCGCCGTCTGGCCCCAGTCGTCGCCGCAGGCGGTGGAACACCGGGACGCAGAGGACATACAGCACGGCGGCGCCCAGCAGTCCCACGGCGAACGAGGACACAGCGACCGCGATCGCTGTTCCCAGGAGGATGATCAGGAGTCCAGCACGTTCGCGCTTGGTGCGCAGGAAGGGCATGCGGAGGGTGGGCAGGGCCGCCGGTAATCTGGCACGACACCGCCCTCCCTGCACCTCACTCCAGCATGCGGGCGCGTCGCTCGACCTCGGCCTCGATCCGCCCGCACATCAGGTCGCAGAGGCGCAGGACGTCCCGGTCGCCGAGGGCGTAGTACGTCCAGCTCGCTTCCCGGCGTCGCTTCACGAACCCCAGCGTGTGCAGGAGGGCAAGGTGCTTGGACGTGTTGGCCTGCGTCAGGTCCGTAGCCTCGACGAGTTCCGAGACGGTGCGCTCGCCATCCCTGAGGGCGTTGAGCAGGCGCAGCCGCGCCGGATCAGCCAGGGCCTTGAACCGGTCGGCCACCAGGTCGAGGAGCGCGGGGGTCATCGTGCGCGGCATGACAGCGGGGGACGGAGGAAAGGGAACCTAACGCGCCAACCGGGGCTGACACCCCATCCAGCCAGCGGCGCCGAGCATCCGTTCGAGCGGGCAGAACCCGGTGAACGTCGACTGCACCATGTTGAACCCGACAAAGGCGGTGAAGGCAAACCAGGCGGGATGGACGAGCAGGCCCAGGACCACGCTCAGGATGACGAAGGTACCGGCGAAGCGGAGGATCACGGAAGGAGGGCACATCGGTCGTTGTCTCATGGAAGGTGTGAGATGGGAGTTCATGCGGTCACCGGCGTGCCGCGCCGACGCATTTCCCAGTACAGCAGCGGCACGACCACCATCGTGAGCAGCGTCGCCGCGACCGCGCCGAACATCAGGGCCACGGCGAGCCCCTGGAAAATCGGGTCGAGCACCATGACGAGCCCGCCGATCACCACCGCAGCGGCGGTGAGGGCAATGGGACGGAACCGCACAGCTCCTGCCTCGATCACCGCTTCACGCAACGTGCGACCACGCGCCTCGGCCAACTCGATGAAGTCGACGAGCAGGATGGAGTTGCGCACGATGATCCCGGCGAGGGCGATCATCCCGATCATCGACGTGGCGGTGAAGAACGCGCCCGTCAACGCATGACCGGGCAGGATCCCGATGAGGGTGAGCGGAATCGGCGCCATGATCACCAGCGGCGTGGTGAAGGACTGGAACCAGCCAACCACCAGGACATAGATGAGGATCAGCACCGCGCCAAAGGCCAGGCCCAGGTCGCGGAACACCTCGATCGTCACCTGCCACTCGCCGTCCCACTTCATGGCGACCTCATTCACCGAGGCCGGTTGCACCGCGTTGTAGCGGTTGATGCGTGCACCGTTCACCCGGATGGAGTCCAGGCGGCGGTTCATCTCGAGGATGGCGTACACGGGCGACTCGATCGAACCCGCCACGTCGCCAGTGACATAGATCGCCGGGCGCAGGTTGCGACGCATGCGCACCGACGCGGCCGTGCCCTGCTCCACCCGTACGAAGCGGCCGAGCGGCTGCGGACCGGTTGCCGTGGCAACCGGCGTCTGGAGGAGCGCGTCGATCGCATGACGTTGCGTGAGATCGAGGCGCGGGCGGATGAGCCCCGGCTCCCGTGCCGTCAGGCTGGCCAACCGGCCAGCGGGTGCGCCGGAGAGCGCGAGGTAGAGCACCTGCGTGAGCTGCTCGACGCTGGCGCCGGCGCGTGCGGCTAGCACGCGATCGACGTGCAGGATCGCCTGTTGTTGCGGTGCCTCGATCGTCCAGTCGACATCGACGACGCCGGGGGTCGACTCGAAGACCTTGCGCACCTCGGTGGCGGCGGCGAGTCGCGTCGAATCATCCGGGCCGTAGATCTCGGCGACCAGGGTGGAGAGCACCGGCGGACCCGGCGGGATCTCGGCCACCTTCACCGCGGCGCCAAAACCGCGCGCGATCGAGTCGATGGCTGGCCGCACGGCAACGGCGATGTCATGCGACTGCCGATCGCGTTCGTCCTTCGGCAGCAGGTTGACCTGGACGTCCACGACGTTGGCGCCGCGCCGCATGAAGTAGTGCCTGACGAGTCCGTTGAAGTTGAACGGCGCGGCCACACCAGCGTAGACCTCGGTGCTGCGCACCTCGGGGACGGTGCGCAGGTAGGTGGCGATCGCCTCACCCATCGCCTGTGACGTCTCGAGCGTCGTGCCCTCGGGCAGGTCCCCGATCACCTGGAACTCGGACTTGTTGTCGAACGGCAGCATCTTCACCTGCACGGCGCGCACGGCCACGAGGGCCATCGACGCCACCAGCATCACGAGGGTCGCACCGTAGAAGGCATACCGGCGGCGCGGCTGCTCGATGAGCGGGGTCATGAAGCGCGTGTACCAGGTGCCAAAGCGCCCCGCCTCTTCCGGCTCATGCGCCGCGTCTGCGGGCGGGTGGTCCGTTTTGTTGACGTGTCCGCGCAGCAGGCGCAGGGCGAGCCACGGGGTCACGATGAACGCCACCCCAAGCGAGGCGAGCATCGCGACCGAGGCGCCGACCGGGATCGGGCGCATGTAGGGACCCATCATGCCGGACACGACGGCCATCGGCAGGATGGCGGCGATCACGGTGAAGGTGGCGAGGATCGTCGGGTTCCCCACCTCGTCGACGCCCTCGACGGCCGCCTCTTCCGGCGTGGTGCGCCGCAGCTGCATGTGCCGATAGATGTTCTCGACGACGACAATCGCATCGTCGACGAGGATGCCGATCGAGAAGATCAGGGCAAACAGCGTGATGCGGTTCAGCGTATAGCCGAGCGCGTAGTAGGCGAACAGCGTCAGCGCCAGCGTGACCGGCACCGCCACGAGCACCACGATGGCCTCGCGCCATCCCAGGAAGAGCCCCACGAGGATCGTGACGGACAACGTCGCGAGCAGCAGGTGGAAGATGAGTTCGCTGGCTTTCTCGGCAGCGGTCTCGCCGTAGTCGCGCGTCACGTCGACGGTCACGTCCCCGGGGACGATGCGTCCCTCCGCTGCATGGAGGCGCTCCTCCACCACGCGCGTGACCGTGGTGGCGTTGGCGCCCGGCCGCTTGGCGATGGCAATGGTGACCGCGGGACGTGGCCCCTCGGTGCGGGTGGCATGCGAGACGTAGTCCTGCACCTCCCCATGCCCCTCGACCACGGTCGCGACGTCGCGCAGCATCACGGGAAGCCCGGCGCGCACGGCGACCACGACGGAGGCGACATCCGCGGCCGACTGGAGCGGAGCACCGATCGCGACCCGCACGCCCTGGTTGGCCGTTGCCAGCTCACCAGCCTGCACACGCGCGTTGGTGCCTTGCACGGCCTGCAGGACTTCACCCGGGGTGACGCCGCGTGCCGCCAGGCGCGTGGCATCGAGCCGCACCTCCACCTCGCGGGGGCGTCCCCCGGTCACGAAGGTCTCGGCGACGTCGGGGATCGTCCGGATGTCATCCTCGAGGTGCACGGCGATCGCACGCAGGGCATCGGCGTCGTACCGGGCCGACGACAGCGTGAGCGTCATAACCGGGACATCGTCGATGGAGTGCGGCTTGACCACCGGTGGCATGGCCCCGGGGGGCATGGCCGCGCCTGACGAGGCGAGCTTGGCATGCACACGCGTGATGCTGCGCTCCTGGTCTTCCCCCACCTTGAAGCGGACCGTGACCATCGCGAAGCCATCACCCGACATCGTATAGACGTGCTCCACGCCAGGGAGCTCCCACATGCGGCGCTCCAGCGGGCGAGCGATGGCCGACTCGACTTCCTCCGGACCCGCACCCGGCAGGGCCGCGATCACGTCGATCATCGGCACCGAGATTTGCGGTTCCTCCTCGCGCGGGGTCGCGATGATCCCGATGAGGCCCACCGCGAGCGACGCGAGCGCAACGAGCGGCGTGAGCCGCGACTGCAGGAAGGCCTTGGCCAGGCGACCTGAGATACCCATGGTCAGCTCCCGCGCGGCGCAGTCGCCGGCATGAGGATCACGTCACCCGCGCGCAGCCCGCCGAGCACCTCGAGCATGCCGGCAGGCCCCGGCGTGACCCGGATCCATCGCGTGGACGCCGCAGCCCCGTCCCGCACCACGACCCCGGTGAGGTCACCTTCGCGTCGCACGGCGCGTTCGGGGATGAGGATCGCGTTGCGGGTGCCCTGTGGCACCTGGATGGTCGCGGCACCGCCCGACAACAGGGCGAGGTTCCCGTTAGGCACGAGCACATGGATGGTGTAGAGCCCACCGGCCACCGCGGGAACAACCGCCTCGACCGTCCCGCGCGCCGTGACGCCCTCGATGCGCACGTCGACCGCCTGGCCGCGTCGCAGCGTGGCCGCCGCTGCCGGCGCGAGCGTCGCGCTCACCCGGAGGCGCGACTGGTCCTGTACCGTCACCAGCGGCGCGCCCGGAGCGGCGAACGCCCCCGGGTCGACCCAGCGGCTGGTGACCACCCCCGCCGTGGCGCTGCGTACCGTGGCGTAGTCGGCGATGGCGTCGACTTCCACACGGCCGGCGCGAGCGGCCGACACGCCAGCCTCGGCGCGAGCGAGCATCGCCTCCGCTGCATCGACCTGGGCGCGTGGCGCGGCGCTATCGGCCAGCAGGGCGCGCATGCGACCGGCGTGCAGCGCCGCCTCGTTGCGCGCGGCCTCGGCGGCTGCAATCGCCGCCTGGACCTGCGACCCCTTCGCTTCCACGTCGCGCGCATCGATGCGCGCGAGGACCTGCCCGGCGCGCACCCGGTCACCCACCTGCACCTCGACCGCGGTGACGGTGCCCATGAGGCGCGTGCTCACCGTGGACTGCGTGATGGGCGCGGCGGTTCCGGGCGCCTCGATGATGGACGGGATCACCGTATCGACGACCGCCAGCGGCGTCCCATCGGGGACCGCCGGGGCCACGTGTGACGGTGGCGCCACCTCGCCACCGCAGGCGACGAGGGTGCTGGCGGCCAGGAGAACGACAGGAATGGAGAGTTTCATTGGAGGGTATCGAGTCGGGAGAGCCAGGCCGGGTTGTGGCCGGTGGCCTGCAATCGATCAGCGAGGGCGACGATCAGGGCGTAACGAGCCGCTGCTTCGGCGAGTTGGGCCTGCATCTCGGCGGTGGAAGCGGCGAGGAGTTCGGGGATCGCGGCGAGGCCGCCTTCGTACTTGCGTGCGACCAGGCGATGGGCGGCGGTGGCCTGCCCCACCCCCCGTTCGGCGATCGCGAGGCGCGCGAGCGCGACCTCGACGGCGCTCAGGGTCTGGGCCTGTTCCAGCGCGGCCTGCGCCACGGCCCCATCACGCATCGCGTGTGCCGCCTCGGCACGCGCGGTGGCCACGCGGCGTTCGCCCAACTCGGATGCACCGCTGAACGGCGACCACGAGGCCATCACCCCGACCGTCCAGTTGTTGCGCCCGCCGAACGGCGCATCGGGGGAGTTCCAGTCGAGCCGGGCGAAGGAGTTGACCCGCGGGAGCAGCAGCGCGCGCGCACGAT
Source organism: Gemmatimonadota bacterium (assembly GCA_016794735.1). Taxonomy (GTDB): domain Bacteria; phylum Gemmatimonadota; class Gemmatimonadetes; order Gemmatimonadales; family Gemmatimonadaceae; genus RBC101. The sequence continues at coordinate 6,557 of JAEUJK010000425.1, forward strand.
CCGCGTTGCTGGTGGCTGCCGCGACTCCCGCCTGGGCGGCCGCAACATCGGCGCGCTCGACCTGGGTCATGGCGGCCACCTCGGTCGCGAGCGCCCGCAGGGTCCCCGCGGCGGGCAACGTCGCCGGCAACACGAAGGAGGTCTCGGCGGGTTGACCAATGGCGGTCGCGAGCCCGCGATGCGCCAGCGAGACCGCGGCCACCGCTTCGAGGTGCATCACTTCCACCTCACCGGCGCGCACCGAGGCGAGCATCGCATCACTCGGGGTGACCATGCCGTTCCGTTCCATGGCCCGCGCCTGCCGCACATGGGCGTTCACACTCGCGAGTGCGGTATCCAGCGCGCGCGTGCGGACGTTGGCGAGCACGGCTCCGTACCAGGCGCGGACGACCTGGGAGGCGGTGTTCGTGCGGGCCCAGGCGGCGGCGTCATTCGCGGCATCCGCTGCCTTCCCGGCCGCGCGCCGCGCCCGCCATGCATCGGCGTTGAAGAGCGGTTGTTCCAGGACGAGCGCGGCGCCGTGGTTGCCGACGGCGGCGGGATCGTTGAGGCGCACCGGGTCGAAGTCGGCCGCGGCAATCCGTCGCTGGCGCAGGTTCGTCCCGAAGACGCCGATGGGATCGGTGGTGCGAACGTAGCCCGCCTCGACGCGGGCGCCGGGCAGGATGCCCCGCAGGGGGGCGAGGGCCCCGGCACGTTCGGCGGCGGCACCGGCCGTGGCGGTGCGATTGGCAAAGCCCTGCGACGCCGCCCGATCGAGCGCGTCGGCGAGTCGCAGGGGCGCCGGCTGGGCCGGGAGGACAGTCGCCAGGGCAGACCCGGCGAGGACACAAGCCATCAGGACACGAGGCATCAGGCAGGGAGCGAGAGTACGAATATAACTATATGGTTATATCCTAGATCGCGCAACCCTCGCCGGACCGCCGGTGATGCCCGCGGCCCCTCCCTCCTGCCCGCCCCCGGAACGACACAGGCCCCGGCGTGGACGCCGGGGCCTGCGCTCGTTCAGGACCTTCTGGCCGGGATCAGAACCCGTTCACCTGGACGCAGCCCTTCGGGAGCGGCGTGCGCTGGTTGCACTCGTCCGATGGCAGCGGGACGATCGGGTAGATCAGGTGGCTGGGCAGCGCCTTCGGCAGCTGCGCCAGGCGACCGTACCGCCGCATGTCGTGCCAGCGGTGGCCGTACTCGAACAGCAGCGAATACCGGCGGTTGTACAGGATCTCGCTGACCAGGTCCCCAGCGTACCCGGCCCCGAGCGGCGCGAGTCCGCCCGAGTTCACGCGAATGAAGTCGAGGTCCGCGATGGCCGCCGCCCGGTTGCCCAGGCCGTTGTTGGCCTCGGCCCGCAGCAGGATCAGCTCCTCGTTCTTGATGATCGGGTGCGGCGTCACGTTGGTCGCGTAGATCGTGAACCGCAGGCTCGAGGTGACGCCCTGGTTCGAGATCGTCGCGCCCGTGGTGACCTTGCTCGTGCGCAGGTCGGGCTGCCCGTTGGTGCGCAGCTGCGCGTCGGGGATGATCGACGGATGTGCCGCCAGGGCCCTCGGGGCTGGATCGAACAACCCGTTGGTGGCGTCACCTGCCGAGGTCGAGAAGACGTGGTACACCCCGGTCGCCAATGCAGCCGCGGTGGTGGCAGAGGTCGAGATGAAGCTCTCGTTCAATGCCGTCAACGCGTCCGCCCACCGGGCCCGGTACACTTCTGTCCGCGCCTTGATCGCGCGGTTGAACTTCAGGAAGTTCGCCGGCGTGTTGAAGCCGGCGAAGCCGGAGTGAAGCGTGAACGGGAAGGCGGCCCCACCGGCGTTCAGGTGGGTCTTGGCCTCATCCAGCAACGTCGCCACGCGATTGAAGCCCTCGTCTCGCGTGACAAACGCGCCGAGCTGCGTGGCCGTGGGATCCACCTCCAACACGATCCCGAAGGTGTCACGGACGCGCAGTTGGTCAAGGAACGCCATCGCCATGAAGGTCTTCGTGAATCCCTTCACCGCTTCCTTCTGCGCCGTGCTGTAGTCCGGCACCTTGTCGACGATGTCGAGGATCGTCTGCGCGGTCAGCACCTGGCGATAGGTGGCCGACCAGCCGAGGTCCGTGCCGAATCCACCGGGCGTCAGCGGCTGCGCGAGCCACGAGAGCACAAATCGCGCATCGGCGACGTCCAGGTTGTACGACTCACGCCCGAAGATCCCGAGCTGCGAGGCGTACGTACCGATCACCGCCCGCGCCCCCACCAGCAGGCCGAGGGCCGTGGTGTTCACCACCTGCGCCTTCGGGGCCGCCAGGAGCTGGTCGACGTTCGGTGAGTTGTAGTTCGGAACCACCACTTCCTTGCATGCGGAAACAGCGGCGGCGGTGCCAAGCATGGCGACCGCAACGACCCGGCGCACCGGGTGCATCGAGAGTGTCGTCATTGCTCAGAACTCCAGGCTGAGGTTGAGCCAGAACGAGCGCGACGCCGGGTAGGCGGCGAGCTCGCGATTGCGCTGCACCGATCCCGGGACGTTGCCCGCGCCGAAGTTCTCGGCCTCGGGATCGCCGCCACGGAACTTGGTCCACCAGTACAGGTTGCGGCCACTGGCCTGCAACCGCGCGTTGGAGACGCGGCCCCAGAGCCCCTGCGTGAAGGTGTTCGGGATGTCGTAGCCGAGCGTGACCTCGCGCAGCTTGGTGTAGGTCGCGTCCTGGTAGAAGATCCGCGTCACCGAGAGGTACGTCGTGCGCCGCCACTCGCCGAGCTTCTGCCCGTTCGGCCGAAGCTCATCGTAGTCGCGCGAGTTCTGGCCGAGGTCGTAGTGCCGCCACGTGCCGTTGGCGAGCATGCCACCCTGCTGCCGGTCGAGGAGGGCAAACGCCGAGAAGCGCTTGAAGCGCAACTCGTTGGAGAGGCCGGCCGTCCAGTCCGGGTTGCCGTCGCCCATCAGGACACCATTGGGCGCGAGCACGCGACCTGGCTGCGGCAGCGTGTCATTGCCGAAGAGCTGCGTCGCCGACTTGCCCTGCTCGATCTTCACCGCGCCCACCTGGAAGGTGCCGAGGAGGAACGCCGGCACCGGAAGGTTCGTGATTTCGCTGCGGTTCATGCCGAAGTTGAGCCGCGTGTTCCACGAGAAGGTCTGGTTCTGGACCGGGAAGATGGAGGCGGTCGCTTCCATGCCGCGAACCTTCATCTCCGCACCGTTGGAGATCGCCGACGAATATCCCGACGTCGGTGGCAGCGTGCGCGTGATGAGCAGGTCGGAGATGTCGCGCTGGAAGACGGTGAGGTCGAGCGTACCGCGGTTGTTGAAGAGGGCCGCGTCGATTCCGACCTCGATCTCGCGCTGCCGCTCGGGGCGCAGGTCCGACGAGGCCAGGGTGGTCCCGATGCGGAACGCACCGGAGCCGGAGATGTTCGAGAGGTCGAGGCCGGTGAACTTCTGCCCGTACAGCGGCTGGTTCCCCGTCTCGCCGTAGGCGGCGCGGAGCTTCAGTTCGTCGATCTTGCCGGGCATGAGGGCCGGCATGCGGTACGACGCCGAGGCCTTCGGGAAGAGGAAGAACTTCCCCGGGTCGCCGTTGTTGGAGCTGCGATCGGCGCGCGCCCCAACCGTGAGCAGCAGGCGATCGTTGTAGAGCCACTCGGTCTGCCCGAAGACACCGAAGTCCTCGGTGAGCTGGCGGGTTTCGTCGACTTCACGCTGCGTGCCGGCGGTGACGACTTCCAGCCCGCCGAGCAGGCCAAGCGCGGCGCTGCGGCTCACGCCGAGGCGGCGCTTTTCCCACTGGGTACCGACCTGGCTCGTCGCCGTCCAGCGCGAGAAGGGACGCCACTCGTGCACGACGTTGAGGTTCAGGTTGCCCTGCGTGTTGTTGCCGTCGCCAACCGTCGACGTGCCCGGCAGGCCGTCCAGCGGCTCGTACTGCAGCTCGGGCGGCGAGTACACCTCGTTGTGCTGCTGCAGCACGTCCGCGCCGCCGTACCCGACGAAACGGATCGACTGCTTGTTGTTCGCCCACAGGTCCCAATTGAGGCGCGCCGTGGTGATGTTCCGCCACACGCCTTCCTCGTTCTTGATCAGTTCGATCGTGTGCAGCGGGTTCGAGTTGTAAAACGGATTCGTTGGCCAGCTGCCGTCCGGGCGCTGCCGCAAGTCGAGGAAGCTCGGGATCTTCGTGAGCGTGTACGCGATGGAGTTGCCCGCGTTGTCGTTCCCGAAGAGGCCGCGATCGCTGAGCGTACGCAGCACTTCGGTGCCGACCTGCAGCTCCATCTTGTCCGAGAGCCGCTGGTCGAGGTTGACGCGCAGGCCGAACTTCGACGCGAAGGTGTTCTTGACGATGCCACCCTCGTAGCGGCCGGTTCCCGAAACGAAGTACCGG
>JAEUJK010000444.1 GCA_016794735.1 Gemmatimonadota bacterium
CTCAGGCGGACGAGTTCGGGCTTGTCCGCCTTCATCGCCTTCTTCATGCGGTCCAGCGACCACGCGGTATCACCGGCGAGCACCCACTGCGCCAGCTTCTGCGGCTCGGCCACGCGCACGCACCCGTGGGAGAAGGCGCGCGCGGTACGCTTGAAGAGGTGCTTCTCGTTGGTGTCGTGCAGGTAGATGTTCAGGTCGTTGGGCAGCATGAACTTCACGCGGCCGAGCGAGTTGTAGTCGCCGGGGAGCTGGCGCACCCGCACGCTCTTGCCCACGCGCGCGAGGGCCGTGGAGTCGGCCGCGACGGTCGGGGCATTCTCGCTGTAGCCGCGCACGAGCACATAACGATTGCGCGCGAGGTACGTCGAGTCCTTGGTCGCCTTGGGCACGATCTCGTCCTTGGCGATCGTCTGCGGCACTTCCCAGTACGGCGAGAAGATGACGTGCTCCATCTCCTCGACAAACAACGGTGTGTAGCGATCCTTCTCGCCACGTCCCACCACGACGTTCATGGAGAACGTGGGGGTGCCGGCCGTGGCCTGGTCGTACACGTGCAGGCGGAACTCCGGGATGTTGACGAGGATCGCGCGCCGTTCACTCGAGCGGGGCAGCCAGCGCCAACGTTCCAGGGACAACACCGCGCTGCGTTCCCGGCTCCGCAGCGCCTGGCGCAGGTGCTCACGCGTGCGACGGTCGAACGCGCCGGTGCGCGGGAGCCCGGCATCCTTCTGGTAGGCCGTGAGCGCACCGGCGAGGGAGGCGTCGACCAGCGTGTCCACGCTCGCGGCCGGGGCGGCGCTGTCTGCCCGGTACCCCATGGACGACAGGAGGCGCCGCACGGCGGGTGCGCTGGCCAATCGCCGGCCGCGCGCCGCGAGGGGTGCGGTGGCGGCCAGGGCGCTGTCGCTCGCCAGTCGGCGCACGGCGGGCAGGGCCCGCGTGAGGTCCTTGTAGGCGACCCACTGCGGCCCCGCCTGGTCGAAGACCGCGACGGGGTCAGGACCGACCGCGAGGGCGTACATCCCGGCCCCCACGTCGAACCCCACGCCGACGGCTGGGGTGCGGGGATAGGCCTGCGGCTGTCGCGCCCGGCCCCACCGCAGGGCGGAGAGCAAGCGGGCACTGGCGACACTGAGCGTGGTCTCGAACGCGCCGACCGTCTCTTCCGTGGGGGAAGCGTCCAGTGCCCGCACCAGGGAGTCCAGGCGCGCGACGTCGAAGTCCGCGGGGTCGAGGCCTAACGAATCGACCTGCGAGAGGAACGAAAGGGTAGCGCGCGCAGCTGGCGTCGGGCGACCCGCGTTGCTCCACAAGGGCCGCCACTGTACTCTCTCGTACGCCGACGCCACGGCCGACGCTACGTCACCTACACGTGGCCATCGCAAGCCGGCCACGGTCGCCTCGGACAGGCGCGTGCGCATGACCGCCATCTCCGGCGCTGCCGGGACGGAATCGGATTGCGCACGGGCAGTGGTGCCGGCGAGCAGCGAGGCGAATACAACGACCAGTAGCTTCACAAGTCAGATTAGCGTTCGTGAATCATAACGCCGACGAACGACCGGTGTGGGCGTGTCGGCTCTACGCGGGTGGAGACCCCCGTACCTATGGAATACGTACCCGCTGAGGCAGCCGAAGGCCCGTCAGCCGAAGACGTTGAACTGGCGGATCGTCGCATCCGCCCGCATGTACCGGAAAGTCCGTACCGGCGCAGCCCGGGATGGTCGGCAGCCGCTGGCCTCGAGGTGTGGTTGAAGGAGGAACAGTTCCTCCCCTCGGGGTCCTTCAAGCTTCGCGGCGCTTTCAACAAGCTTCTTACCCTGAGCGCCGGCGCACGGTCCGCCGGAGTGGTTGCCGCCTCGAGCGGCAACCATGGTGCCGCTGTCGCGCACGCCGCGTCCGCCCTCGGGATTCCGGCATGTGTGTACGTGCCCCAGGGGGCGTCGCCCGCCAAGGTGGACAAGATCCGTCGGAAGGGCGCCGAGGTCGTGTGGTTCGGGACCGACGGCCTCGACACAGAACTCGAGGCGCGGGCAGAGGCCGCGCGGCGGGGAGCGACCTACGTCTCACCCTACAACGATCCAGCGGTCATGGCTGGCCAGGGGTCCCTCGCCGTGGAGTTGCTGCGACAGGGCCCGGTGCCCGACCGGATTTACGTGGCGGTGGGAGGTGGCGGACTGATCGGTGGCGTGGCGCTCTGGCTGCGCGCGCACGCGCCGTCTGTCCGCATTGTCGGCGCCTTGCCGGCGAATTCGCCGGTGATGGCCGACAGCGTACGCGCGGGCCACATCGTGGAGATGCCAACCGCGCCGACCTTGTCCGACGGCACGGCGGGTGGGATCGAGGAAGGGGCGATCACCTTCCCGGTCTGTCGCGACCTCGTCGACGAATGGGTCACGGTGTCCGAGGACGAGATCGCTGATGCCATGCGCGTGTGGGCAGCGTTGGAGCCCGGGCAGGTCGAGGGGGCCGCCGGGGTGGCGCTGGCGGCGCTGCGGCGGGACGCGCCGCAGCTCAATGGTCAGCGCGTCGCCGTCGTGGTGTGTGGTAGTAATATCCCCGTGGAGCGGTGGACGGCGGTCATCCAACGCGTGTGAGTCGCTGGATGACCGCGCGGTCCCGCGATGTTACGACGAACCGAGCTTTATGGCGCCCTTCACGATGGCACCGTCGACCGACGGTTGGCCAAACCCGCCGCCCAGGTTCCACCCGTACGCATTGAAGGAGTAGTTCACGATGTCGGCCATAGGGGCCCAGGCGTTGTTCCACCCGGCCACGCCCGTGAAGTCCGGGATCGAGATGTCGATGCTGCCCACGGAGCCGATGTAGGCATTCGTCACCATGATGGTGCCGTCGCGTCGGCTGCCCGTGGAGCCTTGTGTCCAGCCAAACAGCCACAGCGAGGAGTACTCGGCCTGCTTGGCGGCCTGGAACCGGACCCGACGATATGGGGCGGTCGACACGGAGCCGACCGTGGCATTCGCGAGGACAGGCCCAAGGGCCAGCGTTTGGTTCGCGCCGTTCCGGATGATGTGGGTCACCGTGCGCACTTCCTGGTTAAGCCCCGATCCCTGCTGCGCGAGCGCCGACAGAACGTGCATGTCGGTGTTCAAGGTCGAAGCGGCCGGGATGGCGGCAAACGTGAAGGAGCCCGCGACGTTGGTCGCGGCGGTCATCATCCCGGAGGACCCGGTGGCCGTGATAAACGAGTTGCTCCCGATCACGGTCTCACCACCGGCCGCACCGGTGACGGTCGCAGTATGCGTTGACGGCGTCAGCGCACCGGCGCCGAAGGCGAGAGTGCCGACGCTGGCTCCGTTCGCCAGGTTGAGTCCGCGCTGGATGATCGCATTGTTAGCGATGCTCCCGGTTCCAGCGATCGCGCTGCGCACCGCCACGAGGTCGGTGGCCTGGTTCGGCACATTGTTGAGCGTGAAGTTCAGTGACGCGAAGTTGGCCGTGGCCGACCCGCCGCCCATGGTAATGGTCGCCATCTCGGTGAATCCGAGCCCGGAGACCGAGCCCGTGTGCGACTTGGTGCCGGGGGTCGCCGTATTGCAGGAGTTGCTGGCCTGGAACTCACTCAGGGTGCCGTACTGGATGGCCAGGTCATACTCGCCGTTGGCGTCCTGCATCACGTACGCGAGGCCGCCCGTGCTCGTGACGTTGATGGCGTAGGTGTTGTTCCCCGTGGATGTCGCACGCGTCCACGTACCGGCACCATCCTGGTAGGCCACCCACAGGGGAGCCGTACAGAAGGTGTAGGACACGTTGCCGGACGACGCGGCGGTCACCGTGAGCGTGAGCGTGGTGGTCGCGTTCGGGATGTTGGTCCCCGTACCAGTCACGGTGATCGTGTAGTTGCCCGGCGCCGCGTTGTTCGCGGCCGCGAACGTGAGCGTGGAGCCATTGGTCAACGTAGACGGACTGCCGAGCGTCGCTGTGACGTTGGCCGGCACGCCCGTCACCGCGAGGTTCACCTGTCCCGTGAAGTTCGTGCGCGCGATGACGATCGACGTGTTGCCGCTGCCGCCCTGAACGACGTTCACCGGGTTCTGCGTGATCGACAAGGCAATGCTGCCCTGTGGGGCAGGGGCCACCGTCACCATCACCTGGATCGTGACCGGTGCGATGTTCGTTCCGTTCGCGGTCACGTTGATCGGATAGGTTCCCGCCGTCACGGTGCCGCCGAAGGTCAGCGTCATCGTGGTGGAATTTCCGGTCACGGGCGAGGGATTGAAGCCGGACTGGGATCCCGCGGGCATGCCGGTCACGGAGAAGGTGACGTCACCCGTGTAGTTCGTGCGCGTGATCGCGATCGTCGACGCGACCCCGGCACCACCCGCCGTGGCATTGAGTGCATTCGGCGTCGCCGCGATGGTGATGGATCCCGTCGGCGCCGCGGTCACGGTGAGCGCGATGGTCACGGTGCCCGTCGTGGCGCCCGTTCCGGTGGCCTGCAGGACGACGTTGTAGGTCCCCGGTGCCGTGGACGCGCCCGCCGTGAAGGTGGCGATCGATGTGCCATCGCTCGTGGTCGGGCCCGGATTGAAGGTCACGGTCGCGCCCGCGGGGAGGCCGGACTGCACGCCGACCGTGACGTTACCGACGAAGTTCGTCCGGGTGATCGTCAAGGTCGTCGTGACGCTGGCCCCGCCCGCCTGCGCGGTCAGCGCTGGTGGTGCCGCCGCGAGGCCAATCACGCCCGCGGGCGGTGCGGTAACCGTGAGGGAGAAGGTCGCCGCCACCGAGGTCACCCCCGTGCCCGACGCCGTGGCTGTCAGGGTGTAGGTCCCCGTGGCCGTGGCCGCACCGACGGTGACCGCCACTGTATGGGTGTTCCCCGCCGCCGTGACCGACGTGGTGACACCGGTCGGTGCCCCCGTGATCGCGACGCTGGTCGCACCGGTGAAGTTCGTGGGTGTGACGGTCGCGGTAAACGTGGTATTGCCGCCCTGCACGACGCTCGCACTCGTTGGCGAGAGCGCAATCGCGATCGCAGGTCGCGGAGTCACCGTCATGCTCACGGTGGCCGTCTGCTGGTCGGTGATACCAGCGGCTTGGCCACGGATCGTGAAGGTGTACGATCCCGGCGCCACCGTGGCGGCCACGTCGACCGTCAGTGTCGTCGACGTCGTGCTCGTGGTGATCGCCGCGGGGTTGAAAGCCGCCGTGATGCCGGTCGGCACGTTCTCGGTCGAGAGGTTCACCGTGCCGGTGAACGATCCGGTGCGGGCAATGCTGGCGGTGATCGAGCCGCTCGCGCCTTGCTGCACGCTCAGCGTCGTGCTCGACAGCGACACGGTGAAGCCGCCGACGGGCACCGGGGGATTGGTGCCACCATTGTCACCGCCACCACATGCGGCGGCGAGCACGAGTAGCGAAAGCGCCGTGAGGGCGCGAGCACACATCTTCAACACGGGAGTCTCCTGGGGGTACCGCAAAGGGGGGTCGTTACGACCGAAACACAGCTGAGTTCGCAAGAGGCAGGCCGCGAGCCTCCGCAGACCATCAACGTGGGGATGTGTCGCCGTTTCTCAAGCGGCCTCCGGAATTGCGCCTGATTTCCGCAGCGAATCCACCGCGCTGCTTCCCATGCGACCTCAGCTGGTGCGGTGGCCCATCGCCTGTTTCCGATCAGTGCCGTTGCCCTCTGCCCACACGTCGTGCTTCATGGTTCCAACACGCGGGCGTGGCCACGCTGACCCACTTGCGCGGAAGCGTCGACGCGCCTGTCAGGGAGACCCTCGCGATGTCAGGCAAAGGCCGTCATCACGGG
>JAEUJK010000522.1 GCA_016794735.1 Gemmatimonadota bacterium
CCCGTGAGGGTGGCTGCCTCGACGAGGAACTGCAGCAGGATGTCGCGCCGCGTGGCGCCTAACGCCTTGCGCACCCCGATCTCGCGCGTGCGACTCGTCACCGACACCATCATGATCGCCATCACCCCGATCCCGCCCACCAGCAACCCCACGGACGACAACGCCACCATCACCAGGAAGAACGCCCCGGTCAGCTTGTTGAAGACGTCCAGGATCTGCGCCTGGGTGACGAAGTCGAAGTTGTCCTTGTCGGCCGGACGCAGGCGCCGCATCTCGCGCATGGCAATCGTCACGGCCTCCTGCGCCTGGGCAATGGTCACCCCGCCGCGTGGCTTGATCGTGATGAACATCTCCTGGTCACGATTCAGGTCGAACTGGTGGTCGAGCATGCGGAAGGGAACGATCCCCGCGGTCTCCACGCCCGGCGGCTGGAAGACGTTGTTCTCTGGCGCATACAGGCCGATCACCTCGGCGGGGCGGGACCCCAGGCGGACGACCTTCCCGAGCGGGTTCTCGCGCCCCATCAGGCGACGGGCATACGACTCGTTGAGCACGACGACATTCGCGCCGCTCAATTCCTCTTGTCGCGTGAACCACCGACCCGAGATCAAGGCGCCGCCGATGATCGTCGGGAACCCGCCGTCGGCCCCGTAGACGCGGTTGGGCTGCGTGCGTTCGCCCTTGTACTCGATGCGCGCCAGCTTGATCGCCCAGAGCGACGCATACCCGACTTCGGGCAGCTCCGCCAACCGCTGCGCCTCACGCAGCTGGAGGTTCGGGCGGATGCGGATCCACGCCGGCGGGGCATCCGGGTTGATCGGCGTCTGCGAAAAGACCTTGAAGACGTAGAACGTCGTCGGGCCGGCCGTTTCGATCGCGCGCACGATCTGCTGCTGCACGCCATTGATCAGCGTGGCCATCGCCATCACGGTGCTGATCCCGATGACCACGCCGAGCACGGTGAGCCCGGCGCGGAGCTTCGCCGCGCGCAGGGTCGCGAGGGCGATCCCGATGTTTTCCCGGAGTTGGTCGGCGAGGATCACGGCCTTACTCCGCGCGCATCGCGCTGATCGGGTCGAGGCGTGCGGCGCGACGCGCCGGATACACCCCGAAGGCCACCCCCACACCGGCACCGAGCGAGAGGGCGAGCACGACGGACCACGTGGTCACGCGGGCGGGCAGCGGCGACGCCGCCGCGACCGCGGACGCCATCGACCACCCACTCAGCACTCCCAGTAATCCGCCCAGCGTCGCCAGCACGATCGCTTCGACGAGGAACTGCCGCTCGATGTCGCGCGCGCGGGCGCCCATCGCCTTCCGGATCCCGATCTCGTGCGTGCGTTCGGTGACGGACATCAGCATGATGTTCATGATGACGATCCCGCCCACGACGATCCCGATCGACACGATGGCGGGTACGATCGCAAACAACACACGCGTCAGCGTCCGCCAGAAGTCGACGAGTGCGTCCGACGTCTCGAGGGAGAAGTTGCTGTCCTGTGTTGGGCGCAGGTGCCGCGCCACGCGAAGGGCTTCCTCCACGCGCGCCATCGCCGGTGCGACCTCTTCGGCCGACGCCACTTTCACCGACACCGTGGTCGTGTTGCGGCGGCCGTAGATCATCTCGAACCGCGAGAGCGGCATCAGCACGAACCCGTCGAACGACTGCCCGAGCACCTGGCCCTTGCGGGCATTCACCCCGATCACGGTGAACCACTCGCCGAGCAGCCGAACGTCCTTGCCGACGGGGTCGACTTCCTCGAACAGCTTCTCCGCGAGGTCGGCGCCGAGCACCACCACGGCGCGTCGCTCCTCCTCGTCGATATCAGTGAGGGGGCGGCCCTGGGCGATCCGGTAATCCTGCACCGTCTGGTACGGCGCCGTCACGCCAAGCACGAGGGCATCACCCACCGTGCGGCCCCGCCACGTCACGTCGGCGATGGGCGTTGGCCATCCCGACTGCATCGACACGGCTTCTGCGTCCGGCATCACCTCGCGCACGACGGCCGCGTCGGTCTTGGAGATGATCGGGCGGCGCGCGATGCGGTCGAGGTCATCGTCCGCGAAGCGCGTGATGTTGATGGGGGAGCGCCGGACCTGGAAGGTGTTGGTCCCGATCATGGCCCCGGCGACGTTGTCCTGCACGTACACGTTCATCCCCTGGATGATCGCGAGCACCGCGATCAGGAACGTGACCGAGACGATGATGCCGAGCAGCGTAAAAAAGGACCGCAGCTTGTTCGCTGCGATCTGGCCGAGCGCCGTCGCGATCACATCGCGGTACTGCACGCGGAACGGGGAAGGGGAAAGAAAAAGGAGCCGGAGGGAAGATACATGGTGGGGGCTCCCACCAACTTCCGACCGGCTCCGTTGTGCGTCCTGCGACCTGCGCTTACGGGAGGCCCATCTGCTGCTTGAAGGTGGCGCGCTTGTCGTCCGAGGCGACGAGGCCGTCACGCAGCACCACCACCCGGCGGGCGTGGGCGGCGATGTCGGGTTCGTGGGTCACCATGATCACCGTCTGGCCGGTGCTGGCGAGCTCCTCGAACACCTTCATGATCTCGGTGGAGGTCGCCGAGTCCAGGTTACCGGTCGGCTCGTCGGCCAGGAGGATCGACGGCTCGTTGACGAGGGCCCGCGCGATGGCCACGCGCTGGCGCTGACCGCCGGACAACTCGTTCGGGCGGTGGTGCATGCGGTTGTCGAGCTGCACGGCCGCGAGGGCCGCCTTGGCGCGACGCTTCCGCTCATCCGACGACACGCCGGCATACACGAGCGGCAGCTCGACGTTGTGCAGGGCGGTCGCGCGGGGGAGGAGGTTGAACGTCTGGAAGACGAACCCGATCTCCTTGTTCCGCACGCGCGCGAGCTGGTCGTCGGACATCTTCGAGACCAGCATCCCGTTGAGCCAGTACTCGCCGCCGTTTGGCGTGTCGAGGCACCCGATGAGGTTCATCAGGGTCGACTTGCCGGACCCGGACGGGCCCATGATCGCCACGTACTCGTTGCGGCGGATGGCGATGTCGACGCCACGCAGGGCGCGCACGACCTCGCCCCCCATGTCGTACTCGCGCTTGAGGCCGCGCGTGACGATCACCCAGTCCTTGTCCGGGGTCGCCCCCGGGGTGCTCACCACCGCGCGACGTTCGGCGGTGGTGCTCATCGAGTGTTCGCCCGTGGTCGTGAGTCCTGCGTCAGCTCCGAAGTGGTCGGTCACTTTTTCGTTCCTGTGGGGGGCTTCTTTTCCTCAGCCTGCTTCACGAGGTCGCCGTCCTTCAGCTCCCGAATGGCCTGGTAAGTTCCCCCGACGATCCGGTCGCCCTGCTTGAGGCCGGAAATGACCTCGAAGAAGCGATCACCCGCGATGCCCACCTTTACGGGCCGGAAGGTCACGGTGTTGTCCGTTCCGACGACAAACACCCCTTCGACGTCCTTCTTGCCCACTTCCTTCTGGGGCTGGCGCCCCACCGGGAGGGAGGTGTCGCCCGGCGTGATGTCCTCGTTCTCCCGGACCGTCAAGGCGATGATCGGGATCGAGAGGGCCTTGCCGCGCTGGTCGGTGACGATCTTGGCGGTGGTCGAGAAGTCCGGGCGGGTGTCGGCCGGGGGGTTCAGGAGCTGGATGGTGACTTCGTAGTCGATCGCCTGGTCGGTCGACGCGGCCGTGGCGGCACGCACCGAGCTGTTGGAGATCTCCACGACCTTGCCGAGGAAGGTGGTGTCCGGGAAGGCGTCGATCTGGATGACGGCCGAGTCGCCGAGCGCGATACGGGAGACGTCGGTCTCGTCGACCTTCACCTTGGTCTCGAGGACGCTCATGTCGGCGATCGTGAGGAGGAGCGCCGCGTCCTTGTTGAAGTTGCCGGGGACGGCGGTTTCACCCTCTTCGACGGCCAGGCGGGTGATGCGACCCGTCATCGGCGCGGTGATCACGGTCTTCGACAGCTTGCTCTTGGCATCCTTCACGGCCGCGACGGCCTGGTCGACATTGTGGTTCTGCGCCTCGAGCAGGGCCTGGTTCACCTCGACCTGCGTCTTGAGCTGCTCGAGCTGCTCGTCCGACATCAGGTTGGCGTTGGCCTTCTTGATCTCGGCGGAGCGCTCGTAGTTGCGCTGGGCCTGGAGCAGGTTGGCCCGGGCCTGCGCTGCCTGCGCGCGCGACGCCGAAAGGGCCGCCTCGCTCCGCTGCATCGCGGCGACGTATTCCTGCGGGTCGATCTCCAGCAGGAACTGGCCCTTCTTGACCCACTCGCCCTCCTTCACGGAGAGCCGGACGATGCGCCCGGAGATGTCGGCCGCGACGTCGACCTTGGTCTGCGGCTGCACCTGGCCAGACGCGGTCACCGAGGCGACGAGGTCACGCGGCTCGACGGTGTCGATGCGTACCTCGGTCGCCTTCTTGCCGCGCTTCGCGGCCGTGGTCGCAATCACGCTCCCCACCGCGACGACGGCGATCACGATCAGGGACCAGCGGGCTCTCTTGCTCATGTATATCCTCGCCTAGCGAAGGGGTCGTCCGACGGCGCCTTCGAGCGCCGCAAACGCCTTGTGAAAGTCGTAGATCGCATTGATGCGATCGGTTTCGGCACGCTCGTAATCGCTACGGGCCTGCGTCACCTCGACGAACGTGTTCGTCCCGATCCGGAAGCGCTCCTGCGCCAGGGCCAGGGCCTCACGCGCCGTCGTGGCATTCTGTTCCTGCAAGCGCACGGTCTGGTACGCGGTCGTCAGGTTCCGGTAGGCCGACGTCACGTCGGTGGTCAGCCGGAGTTCCTGCTCCCGGAGCCGGTAGCGCGTGTCGTTGCGCTGCGCCGCGGCTTCCTGGACCCGCTGTTCCCGCTGGAACCCGTCAAAGATAGGCAGCGACACCTGCATGCCGAAGTTGATCGGGCTGCGCGTGAACTTGAACGGGAACTGCGCATTGTTGTCCCGGATGAGCTGCTCCTGCGCCGGCGTGAAGGCGATCTGGTTGCAGACCGCACCGATGCTGGTCATGCCGGCTCCGCGGCGCAGCGAGTCGGTCGTGAAGCACGACGCCCGCGACCCCGCCGCCTGCGACTGCGCTTGCGCGATCTGCCCGTCCAGGTTGGTGAGCTGCTGCGAGAAGCCCGAGAGCCCGGTCTGGAGCGAGAGTGTCGGCAGGTACGAGGCGCGGGCGGAGCTGACGGCGACGTCGGCCGCGCGCTGCCGCGACTGCAGGGCCTGCAGCGCCGGGTTGGAGCGACGGGCCATGTCCAGGACGTCCTGGAGCTGGATCCGCGGCTCCTCGATGCCGAAGGTCGTCGTCAGGCGCACGTTGGCGGGCTGCTCGACCCCCATCTGCTGGAAGAGGCGCAGCTTCTCGAGCTCGGCCGTGTTCTGCTCGCGGAGGCGGGCCACCTGGGCCTGCCCGACCTGCACCTCGGCGCGCCGCACGTCGAGCGAGATCGCCGCGCCGACCTGCAGGCGGGCCCGGGCCAGCTCGAGCTGGGCCTGGTTGCTGACGAGCAGCGTGTCCTGGAATGCGGCGCGGGCCTGGGCCTGCAGCACGTTGAGGTATTGCGTGATGACGTTCATGCGCAGCTGTGCGGCCGCGTTCGTGACGTCGGCCTCGGCCGCGTCGAGGTTGGCGCGCTGCTGCTTGATGCCAAGGAACGACTGCCGCGAGTACTGCGCGTTGATGTTCAGGTCACTGGACGACGACAACACGTCGGACGTCGACCCGAAGGCCTGGCCGGCGAAGAACTGCTGGCGTCCTTCGCGATACGAGGAGCCGAACGAGGTGCTCACGTTCGGGAGCAGGTTGCCGTAGGCGGTCCGGACGGCAGCACCGGCCCGCGTGCGGCCCGTCGTGGACTGCAGGTAGGTCGGGTTGTTCCGCACGGCAAGTTCGACGGCCTCTTGCAAGGTGAGGACGGGCCCGTTCGCCTGGGCCGCGGCCTGCGTGCCAATGGCGGTAAGTCCCAGCACGAGGGAAGTGATACGTCGCATGGAGCAGGTGTGCGGTTGGTGTGAGGTGCCGCGGGCCGTACGGGGCCCTTTCGGGCGCAGTTTCATTCAACAGAACTGCGCATGCCGCCCCGCGGTTCGCGGGGCGGCATCACGAAAGAAAGTGCGATCAGCTGCCAGGGGGATCGTCCCGGAGCGCAACGATCCCCTTCGAGGGAATGGACACCTTGAGCAGGCGGCCGGTTGCATCGATCCATACTTCCCGGGTCACGCCCCCCGGTTCGGTGAACACGATGCGTCGAGCGTCCAGCGTCACCTGGCCAATGGTTACCTTGTCGGCCTCAGGTGCGGAGGCGCGGAGCACCATCTGCTGGTTGCGGCGCGGGATGACCACCGGGATCGTCTGGCGCGACGCGCGCTGCGCGACGAAGTAGTACTGGTGGTAGACCTCGTCGTCGAGCAGGAGTGCGCCGTCTGCCGCGAGGTACTCGCGCTCCTTCACACCGGTCGGGGTCTCCATCTTCGCGGCGACGTGCCCGCGAACGATGCTCCCCATCCAGCGTTCACCGCCCGCCGTCCCGCGCACATCGATCTCGTAGCGCGAGGGGCGACCGGACGAGTCCGTCATGAGCTTCGGATTGAGCCGGCGGTCTCCCATCGACACGCGGGCGTGCGACAGGTACTCGGCCCCATTGCCGCCCGGGGTCGATGAAATCGTGAAGTCCTCGCGGCCGGCGCGGGTACCGTTCACCATGATGGTGAAGGTGCCCTTGTCCAGGACGCGGACCCCCTGCGCAGCGGCGAGGGCGGGGACCACACAGGTGATGGCGAACAGCGTGCGTGCGACCATAGAGGAAGTGTACCCGCCGGACAGGGTCCCGTTCAATGTGCGGACCCTCATTCGTCTTCGTCGGCGGGCGCCATGAGGATCCGGTCACGCACTAACCGCTTGATCCGCCGATAGATAGCTTCACCCGTCGTCGCGCTCGCCTGGCTCGGGCTCCCCAGCGACCCGGGCGAGTCGCGGGGAACCTTCAAGGTCTGCCGACGGGTCGTTCGCCGAGGGTCGAAATCCGCCGCGCGGGCCATTTCCACCAGGTGAGGGAACAGGTGCAACATCAGTGAGGTATCGGCCTCGTCTCCATGCAGCGCCTTGCGGCCGGTGGAAAGCTCGGGGAGCTCCATCCCGAGGATGTCCACCGCCTGCACCCGGGCGCCGCGCGTGATTACCGTCGACAGTGCCTCCAGGTGTCCTTCATGCCCGTGTGCCGTGACGAGGATGAACTCCCGGATCCCGCCGGCTTCCCACGTCTCGATCAGGTCGTTGAGCATGCGGAGCAGCGCCTTGCGCCGCAGCCCGCTGGCCCCCGGGCTCAACCGGTCGTGCGGCGTCATCACGCCGTATTCGAGCGTCGGCGCGCGGAGGATCTGCACTTCGGCCGAGAGTTCGTCGCACAGGCGCTCGGCGATCAACGTGTCGCACCCCATGGGCAGGTGCTTGCCGTGCGGTTCGCAGGTGCCAACGGGAACCAGGAGGCGGGGGTCACGGGCCACCGTTTCCTGGATTTCTGATGGCAACATCTCCTTGAGCCGCAGCGGAACCAGCGATGCTTGAGACATGTCGGTGACAAAGCCGGCGCAGGGTGAACGACTGCTGCTCATCAGCGTGGCCGCGGCATGCCTTGCCGCGGTCGTGATGACGAGACGCTGGGATCTACCATATCTGGTCGCGACGCT
>JAEUJK010000538.1 GCA_016794735.1 Gemmatimonadota bacterium
GCCCGGCGACATCGAGCCCCTGGACCACGAGGAGCGGCCCCGCGTCAGGCGTCATCCAGTCGGTAGGTGTAGTCGCCGGCGAGTTCGCGTGCCGACAGCGCCGCGCGTTGCCCGGTGCGCGCCTCGAACCGACGGGCGAAGTCCGAGAGGCGTTCCACCGTGAAGCTCGACCGGTCGAGCCCCATCCGAACAATGGCTCGCTCGATCCCCGCGGGTTCTCCCTCCACCTCGCACAACACATCCATGCGCGGGTAACGCTCGAAGCGAACAACGGTCTCGTCGAGCGCATAGACCTCGACCTCGCGCTCGATCTCGCGACAGACCACGTAGCCCAGGCCACGCAGGATCGCGTCGATCGTCGCCGCGCTCTGCACGTCCGTCCCGATCTCCTCGCGCACCTTGTAGCCGTCGGGATACGACGTGGGTCCCTTGAAGTCGAGGCACGCACGCTCGCTGCCGCCATAGGTGCGCGTCACGCGCACGCGCAGCACCTCGTCGCGTGTTCGCAGGCGCAAGTCGGGCGTATCGTAGCGCCAGTCGATGAGTGCACCCGTGAAGGTGGCGTGCGCCCCGGCGTCGAGCAGCGCACGACGGGCGACGTCGAGATCCGGCACGACGCCCTTGAGTTCCGTCTCACGCATGGTCGATGGCGCGCAGGACGGCCTCGGTATCGGCCAACGTGGGCAGGACGGCGGCCGGTTCGTGCACCGCGAGGTCCTCGACGGTGTAGTGCCCCTGCGCGACGGCAATGGCGCGTGCGCCGATGCCGCGTCCACAGTGAATGTCGGCCGGCGTGTCGCCAATGATGATCACCCGATGACCCTCGAACTCGAGCCCCAGCTCCTCGCGCGCGCGACGAACCGCGATCCCGGGCAACTCATGGCGGTGTTCGTGGTCCGAGCCAAAGGCACCCAGCCGGAACCGCTCGGGCGCGACCCCAACGGCGCGCAGCTTGCGCTCGGCGCCGGCGACGATGTTGCCGGTGAGCAATCCCACCACGCGGTCGGCGCGGGCATCGAGCGCATCGAGCAGCTCGAGCACACCATCGTAGCGATGCATGGTGGTGTGCGGCGCCTCGATCTCCACGCCAAGCCGTTCGAGGTACATCGCCAGGACATCGTCGAGGCGTGCATCGATCGCGCTGTCATCGACGCCGGCTTCGCGCATGGACTCCCGCACGATCTGGATGTCGGTCTTTCCGTCGTAGCGGTAGCCCGGGGCACCGGCGTGCCCGAAGTGGGCGACCAGCGCCGCCTCCATGGCGCGGCGCCCCGCCCCGGAGGTCCAGAGCAACGTGCCATCGATGTCGAACAGGACGAGCTTCATCAGGCTTCAGCGGGTTCAGCGTCGGAACGTGCGAGGAGCAGGCCACCAACGATCAGCGCCGCCCCTGTCAGCTGCGGAACGGTCGGGCGCTCCCGGAGGAATGCCCACGCGACGGCGATGGCGACGATCGGCTGCAAGTTGGAGTACATGGACGTGCGCGTCGGACCCAGCACACGCAGCCCGCGATAGTAGAAGAGATACGCCACCACCATCGCGATCAACGACGAGTAGCCGAGGGCTCCCCAGGCCACGAGGGTCATGGCACTCCAGTCGACACGCATCAACGCCGGGATCCCCATGGCCACGGCGACCAGCGCCCCGCCGAGCATGGTGTACCCGCCGAGGTACCACGGCTCGACATGGTGCGAGTAATGCTTCACGCGTGTGGCGTAGAACGCCCACGAGAGCGCCGCAGACCAGAGGAAGACCACGCCCATCACGCTATCGGACCCGGCGGCGCGGTTGGTGACCGCACCAAACGCCACGGTGGCGCACCCAACGATCTGCAACACCACGCCGAACCACTGGCGGCCGCTGAGGAACTCGGTGCGCTGCAGCCGGCCCACGATGGCGACGAAGGCCGGACTCGCCGCGATCAGCAGGGCTGCCGTGGCCACGCTCGACCGCATGAGCCCGAGGATGAACAGGACCTGGTAGATCCCGTTGCCGAGCATGCCGAGGGCAATGAGTGTCCGCGTCTCGGCGGCGTCGGGGCGGGTGAGGCTGCGGCCGCGCGCAATCCCGAGCTGGGCCACGGCGGCGATCGGGATGCGCAGCGCGTTGATCGCCAGGCCGCCCATGAAGGCGGAGGTGAACTTGAGGACGCTGAAGTTCAGCCCCCACATGATGGCCATGAGGAGGAGCAGGACATCGGTGTGCCACGCCACCTCGCCGTCACGCACCCGCGACAGGGGTCCCGCTGCGGATTCGGCCCGAACTGACATGGGCGAAAGGTAGACGCCGCCCACGCCGGACTGCACCCGCACGACTATCTTGCGCGCATGATCGTCTCCTTCGCCATGTTCGCCGACGGCGCGAACATCTCCCAGGAAGGGAAGCTCAACATCCTCGGCGTCTTCGATGCCGTGCAGGTGGGCGGACTTCCCGCGGTGCACCCGCGCGCACACCTCATCGTGCGCTTCAAGGGCACACCCCAGGACGCCGGGACCCACCAGGTGTCGCTGCGCTGGGTGAACCCAGGTGGCGTCGAGCTTTGGGCGTCAGACGGGCAGGTCGAGCTGGCGCCTGCCCCGCCCGGGGTGACCGAGATCGACATCCCGCTCCTGGCGTCGATCGACCTCCCGCTCGACCAACCGGGGGCGTACGCGATGCGGGTGTTCGTCAATGGACAGCAGCGAGGAGAGGTCCCCCTGCACGTCCGGACGGCGCCTCCGGCGTTCGTGGCGCCGCCGTCGTCGTCGGGGATGTTCTCCTAGGGCGCTACTTCTCGCGCGGCGGCGCGGGATCCGCGAGCCCGGGGACACCATCGCGCCCGCGTGCCATGCGCACGCTGCGCTCCACCGCCATCTCCATCGCCTGCACCGCGAGCACCTCGACGGCCACGGGTGAGGCGGTGATCCCTTCCATGGGGCCAAGGGCGAACATGGTGTCGCCATCGAATTGCGTGGCGCACGGGGTGATGCGCCTGAACCAGGCGGCGGTGGCCGCACGCGCCAGTTGCTGCAACTCGATGCGCGACATCAGCACGTTGGTCATCACGGCGCCGATCGTGGTGTTCATCCCGGCCGGGTCCTCGTCACCACGACGCGGACCACCGCTCGTCAACACGCTGGTCGCATCGAGGAAACGTCCGGCGTCACCGCGCGCCCCGGCGATGATGCGCCCGGCGCCGTCACGAATGTCGCCCACCGGGTTGGTGACCACGGCGGCCCCGACCACGATCTCGCCACTGCGCACGACCCAGGCGCCAAAGCCGCCCTTCATGGCACGCGCCGCGCCGGCCACCTTGCCCACGCTCGCGCGCGTCCCGGCGCCCACGCTGCCTTCCGCCGGCGTCGCCACGGCCGCTGCACACGCTGCGTAGGCCACGTCCGGCGTGGGGCGTGTGTTGAACGGTCCCATCATCCCCAGGTCGAAGATCGCCGCGGCCGGGACAATGGGCACCACGCCGCCAGCGATCGGGAACCCGCGCTGGTGTTCCTCCATCCAGCGCATCACGCCCGCGGCCGCGTCGAGCCCATAAGCGGACCCGCCGGTGAGCAGGAGGGCGTCGACGCGATCAGTGGAATGCCACGGCTCGGCGATCGAGAACTCGCGCGACGCGAGCGCGCGTCCCACCTGCACTCCCCCGCAACGCATCGCGCCCGTCACGCGCCGGATGACGGTGGACCCCGTCACCCCCGTGGGGTCCGTCGCGTGCCCGATCGCGATGCCTAACGGGGCAAAGTCCGGCCCGGCCGGCTGGAACAGGCTCTTCACGAGGCGGGTGCCGGTGCGGGTGCCGGCACCTTGGCCGCGCAGGCCTTGCAGCGCGTGATCCCCTTCATGTTGCAGATCACGCAGATGAAGGTGCCGCAGTCGGCGCAGGGATAGCCCTCGGACGCGCGCTCCTCGTTCCCGCACGCGCGGCAGGTCATGGCGTCGTGTTCCTTCAGTTCCGTCATGCGCTCCTCCCGCGGGACGACGGGGCCGACCGCGCCCCAAGGCCGAATTGCCGGATCTTCTTGATCAACGTGGCGCGCGAGATCCCGAGCGTGCGTGCCGTGTGTGACCGGTTGTCTGCATGATAGCGCAGCGTGCGCGCGATGTGCTCCCGCTCCACCTCGTCGAGCGGGCGCGGTGCCTGCTCGATGCCGGGACCTTCCGTGCGCGCCAGGTCGGCGGGCAACGCATCGGGCTCCAGGGCGGATGCCCCGCGACTCACCAGCATCGCGCGCTCGAGCACGTTGCGCATCTCGCGCAGGTTGCCCGGCCACGAGTGGTTCACCAATCGCTCCATCGCCGCGGGACTTACCTCTCGTGGCGCATGCGGAAGGGACGGCCCGAGCTCGGCCACCATGCCGTCCACCAGCATCACGAGGTCCTCGCGCGAGCGCTCGCGGAGCGCCGGGAGGCGGAGTGGCATCACCGCCACCTGGTAGTACAGGTCCTCGCGGAACCGGCCGGTGTTGACCTCGGTCACCAGGTCGCGCGTGGTCGTGGCAATGAGCCGCACGTCGACGGGAATCTCGCGCGTCCCGCCCACCCGTCGCATGGCGCGCGACTCGAGCAGCGAGAGGAGCCGCGGCTGCAGGGCGGCGGGCAGGTCGCCCACCTCGTCGAGGAAGAGCGAGCCGCCGCTGGCAACTTCCACGAGCCCGGCGCGCCCCGCGTCACCCTCGCGCCCGAACAGTTCCGTGTCCAGCGTACCGGCCGGTGCCCGCGCGCACGACGCCTCCACCCACGGACCCTCGCGGCGTGCGCTGGTCGCGTGGATCCAGCCACCCAAACGTCCCTTGCCGGTCCCCGGCTCGCCCACGAGGAGCACCGGGGTGCGTTCCACGGCCGCGAGCAGTTCCACCTGGCGGGCGAGGTCGACCATCGCGGGCGACATGCCTAACGCCAGCCGGCCGGTGGCGACCCGCCGCGCATTCGCCACCCGCGACAACTCGCGCAACCGCCCCCGCTCGAGCGCCCGGTCGACGGCAACGCCGAGTTGTGCGAGGTCCACGGGCTTCGTGAGGAAGGTCTCCGCCCCCGCCTGCACCGCCTGCACCGCCATCGGGACCTCGGCGTGTCCCGAGATCATCACCACCACGGGATCGTCCGCGCGCAGGGCATCGAAGACGTCGAAGCCCGACATGTCCGGCAGGTTGACGTCGAGCAGGATGGCGTCCGGGCGTCGCTCGCGGAACGCGCGCAGCGCCTCACCGCCGGTGTGCGCCACCCGCACGGCGTGCCCGCTGCGCGTAAACCAGCGGGCATACGACTCGGCGAGGAGGTCCTCGTCGTCGACGATGAGCAGGTCACCCATGCGGTGGGCCCTCGACCGGGTCGAAGGTGACCACGGCCCCACCATCGGGGTGCGGCATCGCGATGATGTCGATCTCGACGCGGCCGTTGGCGTGCCGGCACCGCGCGCGGCCGCGCGCGCCATCCTCGATCGCCATGCGCAACGGATCGTTGGGCGGCGGGTGAGGCAAGCCCAGCACCGCGGCGTGGAACGAACGCCCGATCAGGCCGAACGTGGTCTCATCGCCGGTCAGCTGCCGCGCACGCACGTTGCACCGCAACACGCGCCCTTCCTCGTTCACCACGACCATCCCCACGCCGATGGCATCGAAGATCGACGACCACTCGCGCGTCGCTTCCTGGATGTCGGCGAAGAGCCGCGCGTTGACGATGGCCACGGCCACCTGGTCGGCGAGCCGCTGGAGGATGCGCGCGTCCCCGTCGTGGAAGGCCTCGTCGCGATTGAGCAGCGCGAGCGCGCCAATGATGCCGCGGGCCGTCCGCAGCGGCGCGATCACCGCACGACGCACGTCGACCAACTGCAGGTTGCGGTGGTACGCCGCCGGGTCGGTGGCGACATCGTTGCTGATCGCCGCCTGGCCGGACAGCACGACCTGCCCCATCAGGCTCCCCTGCACGGGCAGGACGACGCCCGTGAACACGTCGGCGATCCCGGCCGCGCTCTGCACGTAGAGGTAGTCGCCGTCGCGCAATGCCGTACACGCGCCCGCGGCGCGGACCAGCGCCATGGCGTGGCGGAGGATCAGGCGCTGCACCTCCGTCACCTTGAGCGATTCGCCCACCGCACGCGCCACCTCGGCCATCGCGTCGCTTTGGCGCCGCTCGCGCTCGCTCTCCATATGAAGGCGGGCGTTGTTGAGCGCCGTACCCGCCACGACGGCGAGCGTGGTGCCAACGTCGCGCGCTTCCTCGTCGAGGACCCCAGGCTCATCGCTCCACGCAACCAGCGCCCCGAACAACTTGCGCCCGTGGACCATGGGCAGGAGCAACATCCCTTCCAGCGGTGGCTCGCGTTGCCAGGTGGCGTCGAGCAACACGGCCTCGGGCGGGACCTCGCGACGGAGCAGCAGCGGCGTGCCGGTGCGCCAGGTTTCGGTGAGGGCGTCGCCACCATCACCAGCCGGCAGCTCGAAGCCCACCGCGTCGTCGCCGAGTCGTCGTCGCACCGTGATGCGCCGATCGGGCTCGGTGATGTCGAGGAGAAGGACTCCACGAACACCAAGGACGCGCTGCGCCCCCTTGGCCACCTCGTCGAGGATCACTTCCTCATCCATCGCGCGGGCAAGCGCCATCACGAGTTGCTGCAATCCCGCCAGTGCGGCGGCGCGCCGATCACCGCTGCGTATGAGGGCACGCAGGCGATCGCCCTGGGCAGGGTCGAGCCCCGCCAATGCCGCGACCGTGAGCTCGTCCAGCTCGCTCACGGGAGTGATGAAACGTGTTGGTGTCGTCACGGTTGCCTGCCCCTCGCCGACGTTCCTAGACGCTCGCCTACCAACGCCACGACCGGAAGAGGTCGATGGACAGCTGGGACCCGCGATTTGCCGCGAACCCGTTGGTCAGCTGTGTGCACAGGACCGCCGCGAGGGGCGGTTCGCGGCTCACCGAGACCCCGAGCCCACTCCGAATGGCGATTTCCAGTGACCCACCTACAAGGTCGGCGAGGTTCGTGTTGTTCGACGACTGGCTCACGAACGTCTGCAGCGGGCACAATCCCGTGGTCAGGCTCAGGAAGATGCGATCGGTCAGCTGCTTGCCCGCGCCAACCGAGGTTCCGGCCAGGGCGATCCCAAGGTCGGCGATGAGGTTGTTCGAGGCGGGCGCACCAGCGTCGCGCCCCAGGAGCGACTGCAGCTGCACGTAGTCGAAGTACTGCCCCGAGAACCGCGCCGAGAGCGCCGCACCCACGTTTGTGAAGAGCAGGTCGCGCACGTCGTACCTGCCAAGCCCCCCGATGTCCGACGTCGGTCGGCCGCTGATCAGGTACGAGATCAGGTCGGAGGGCGAGATCTGCAGCGAGTCCGCGCTCTCGAAGTCGAGCCGCGGCTGGACCAGGGTGCCCGCGAGTTTCGCGCGGATCCGGATGCTGCGATCGCTGTACAGCGTGCTGCGCTGCCGCACGGTGTAGAGCGTGCTGATGTTCAGCGTCGGGTTGAAGTCCGCATCGCCGAAGAAACGGATCTCCCCGCCTTCCACCGTGAAGTTCCGCTGCAGCAAGTCGCCGAAGCGCACGAGGAAGGTGCCGCGTTCGGTGCGCAACGATCCTTCCACGGCGAGCTGCGGAGTCCCGCTCGCCGCCAGCCCCTGCGCACGGATCACGTTCACCGACCCACCCAGCTTGATGTTCGCTTCCGGGCTGCGGAGCCACACGTCGGGCCCCATGGTGATGCTCACCTGGCGCGCCTCGAGTCCCTCCAGCAGCCGCGGCAACCGGGGCAGGATGCGCCGGTTTGCCTCGAGGGTCGTGTCGATGAGCGATGCGAACGCCGGGTCGTTGAGAGAGATCACTTCCTTCGTCGACAGCACCGGAATCGCCACGTACCCCTTGTTCACGGTGATCGACCCGGTGAGCTGCGACGCACTCTCGCGCCCGGAGAAACGCAGCCCCGCACTGACCGTGAGGTCGCCCGTCCGCCGACGGTCGATCGCGTGGAACTCGTTGGCGTTGAGCGACAACTCGAACGACGGGTCGTCCCACCGGTTGATCGCGATGTAGCCGCCAAGGGTGAGCGCGTTGCGCGACTCCTCACCGCTCACAATGCGGAATCGCTCGAACCGGAGCGTGTCGCGCACGGCGCGCAGGTCGACGGCGATGTCCCGAAGTCCAAGCCCGAGGTCATTCACCACGACCGAGCCGCTGTCGACGCGGACGAACCCTTCGAGCGTCTCGCGCCCGCGGCGTCCCGCCACGGACATGTTCGCGTTGAGCCGACCCTTGGCGTCCGACA
>JAEUJK010000578.1 GCA_016794735.1 Gemmatimonadota bacterium
GCACCCACCGGCATGCCGCCGCCGATGATCTTCGCGAGCGTCGTGAGGTCGGGGGTGACGCCCTCGATGGCCTGCAACCCGCCGTGGCCCACGCGGAACGTCACGATCTCGTCGAAGATCGCCAGGGCGCCGACCGCGTGCGCGGCGTCGATCACCCCCTGCAGGTACCCCTCGTCCGGCAGCAGCATGCCGGCATAGGAAACCATCGGCTCGATGAGGACGGCGGCCACGTCGCGGCCATACCGATCGAGGATCCATCGCAACGTCTCGAGGTCGTTGAACGGGGTCACCAGGACCTCGCTCACGATCCCCGGCGAGACCCCTGGCCCTTCCGCCACGCCGCTCGGATACGCCGGCGCATGGATCCCCGGCGTCACCGACACCTGGGCGGCGTCGTACGCGCCGTTGTAGCCGCCCTCGATCTTCACGATCATGCGCCGACCGGTGAAGGCGCGCGCGCCGCGAATGGCGTTCATCACGGCCTCGGTACCGCTGTTGCAGAAGCGGACCCGCTCCACCGACGGAATGCGCTCGACGAGCAATTCCGCGAGTGCGACCTGTGCCTCGGTCGGATACCCCATCACCGTCCCACGACGTGCCTGCTCGGCGATGGCGGCCGCGATCCGCGGCTCGGCATGCCCGTGGATGAGCGAGGTGAAGTTGCCGAGGAAGTCGACGTACCGGTTGCCGTCCACATCCACCAACTCACACCCCTCACCGTGATCCATGAAGGTCGGGTACGGCAGGTAGAAGGTCCCCGTGCGCGTGTCACCACCAGGGAGCACGCGCTGTGCACGTTCGAAGAGTGCGCGCGAGGCCGGGGTGCGCCGTGCGTAGGTGGTGCTTAGCTGGTGGTCGAGATCCTCGACGATCGACATGGCCGCGGCGCGTGCTGAAGGATTTTGGGGAAGCGCGAAGATGCAGGGAAAAGGGGCGCGAGGGTAAGTGCCATTTCCCCGCGGGGCGGCGTTGTTCCGGCGAGACGCGAGTCCGAGCCGGTGACAGCCCTTGCCCTCGGCGCGGTCCGTGCATTCCTTGCCCGACCGTGCGAAAACTCCTCTACTTGACCGTGCCCGCCTGTCTCCTGACCGGCTGGGCGGCGGTACGATCCGTGCGCGACACGGGACAACGCGTGGCGCAGGACGTGACCGCGACGTTCCGGGTCGACACCATGAACCTCCTGGTACTCCCGCAGGCGGGCGTGTACCGGGGGGTCGGCATTGGATCCCGCGAGGCGATCAAGGCGGTCGAAGGGTGGGAGATCACCGGGCGCCATCGCGAGTCGGGGGCGCTCGCCCAGGTCCAGCGGGCCAGCGCACCGCGGGCGCGTGACCGCGAGAACCGTCCCGGACTCGACCTGCTCTTCACCATGCGCATCGACGCGCCGGGCACGTGGGAGCTGCGGTACGGCAACCGTCCGCCAACGGCCGACAGCGTCACGATCCGCCTGACGCACTTCGACACCGCCACCGCCGGATCGGCGATGAAGGCGTTTGGCCTCGCGACGCTGTTTTCGGTGCTCCTGCTCCTGAGCGCCGGAATCTGGTTCCGGCGTTAGGCGGCTACTGCGGCCCCGGCTGGGGCGCCTTGGTGTAGCGGAAGGTGATGCGGCCGCGGGTGAGGTCGTAGGGCGACACCTCGAGCTTCACGATGTCGCCGGCGAGGATGCGGATACGATGCTGGCGCAGTTTGCCTCCGAGTGTCGCCAGCACGTCGTGTCCGCCCGGGAGGGTCACCCGGAACGTGGCGTTGGGGAGGACTTCAGTGACAGTGCCTTCCAGCTCGATCGCGTCCTGTTTCGCCATTCACCACTCCTCGGGGTATGCGGCCCTGGAGCGAGCGCTCCCGCCGCGACCGACAAACTTGCGGGGGGAGCGTCATCGCACAAGTCGGGCTAGCGGGCCCCTCCCGGCAGGCGGTCGGGCATATCGGCCATCACGTAGGCCATGACCGCCATGGTGGCCACCGAGAGTGACACTTCGCGGGGGGACATCTTGTCGATGGTGTCCGCGTTGGTGTGGTGGTACCAGAAGTACTTCGTGTCGTCGACGTTCAGTCCCATCCCGGGGACCCCGAGCTCCATCATCGGCCCGATGTCGGCCCCGCCCCCACCCCGGGTCATGTTGCCGGCGCCGATCCCCTCGAGGAGCCGTCCGACTTGCTGGATGATCGCGAAGGCGGCGTCGGTGCCCGTGAAGCCGAATCCCTTCGGGGTGAAGATCCCCCCATCCGATTCCATCATGACGACATGGTTGGCCGCCTGCGCGCGGTGTGCGTCGCGATAGGCCGTCCCACCCCGGAGCCCGTTCTCCTCATTGGTCCACCCGACCACGCGGATCGTGCGTCGCGGGCGAAGGCCGAGGGCCTTGAGCAGCCGGATCCCCTCCCAGGCCGCCACCACACCGCCGGCGTCGTCCATCGCGCCGCGGCCAACATCCCACGAATCGATGTGCCCGCCCATCACGACGACCTCGTCGGGACGTTCGGTCCCCCGCAGCTCACCGATCACGTTGCGTGACATGACGTCCGGCAGGGTGCGCGCCCCCATGGTGAGCTTGAGCCGCACGCGCTCCCCGCGGCCGATCATCCGCGCGATCATGTCGGCGTCTTCTGGCGCGATCGCGGCATGCGGGATCTTCCGCACGCTGGAGTCGTACGCCATGCTGCCCGTGTGTGGGGTGCGCATGGAGTACGGCGTCACGGACCGGATGACCGACGCCACGGCACCCACCCGCGCCGCCTCTATGGCGCCGGTGCGGCGATAGGCGACCGTAGCCCCGTAGTTGGTGAACGGTGCGTTGTAGAGCACGATCTTGCCCCGCGCCTCGCTCGCGCGCGCCTTGAGCTCATCGAAGGACGCGACGACCATCACGTCGGCGGTGATCCCCGCGGGCGGCGTCCCGATGGAACCACCGAGCCCGAGCATGGGGAGCATTTCTCGCCGCGGCGAGATGAGTTCGATCGACTCGCGCCCTCGCACCCAGTGCGGCACCATCGCCGGCTCGCCCCGCACGTTGTCGAGGCCGTCCGCCTTCATCTGCACCATGATCCAGTCGATCGCCTGCTCGAGGCTGGCACTGCCGCTGAAGCGATGGCCGAAGCGTTCGGTGAGTTCGGCCAGGCGGTTCCAGGCAGCGCTGTCGGCGAGCGCCGCGGCGATGATGCGGTCCGCGGCCGGCCGGTAGCGATCGACGAGCGGCTGCGCGGCGAGTTCAGAGGAGACCACGCAGGCAGCGGCGATGAGGGCGGAGCGTGACAGGAGCACGTGGGGGATGGCTTGGGGGTGGTCGAAGGTCCCGCACGGTGGGCCCGGGAGGGGCCGTCGTCAACCCGGGGAAACACAAAACGCGCGATGGCCGAAGCCACCGCGCGCTTGTGCGTTCTGCGCCTGTCGGGGAAGCCCGCTCGCGCCGGGCGTGGCGCTAGAACGTCATGCCAATGGTGCCCTGGGTCTTGTTCATCTTCTCGTGTCGCCGGACCTCGGCGAAGAACCCGGTGCGTCCCGCGCCAAGGCGCAGGCCACCGCCGTAGTTGTATCCACGCACTTCTTCGACCTTGCCGTAGGAGTAGGCGCCGTAGCCGGCGATCCCGTACGGGGTCATGGGGCCAAGGCGGATCGGGAAGACCGCGGAGGCGAAATAGGACCGCGGCGCCGACCGGAGGTTCGATCCGGAGACCATCCCCTCGACGCGAACCGCCATGGGGAGGACCGGGATGTCGAGCTGAGCCGCTGCGTACACGTCCGACGTCTTGAACTTGAGCGCGCCGCTGTCGCTGACGGGCCGACCCGCACCGAGCCACAAGGAGATACCCTGGGCCTGTGCGGCGGGCGCCACGCTGACGGCGGCAAGAACGAGGAGGAGTGAGCGTTTACGCATGGTTCCAGGGGAAGGAGTTGGTCGCTCGTATGGGGGAATACCACGGGGGCGGGGCGAGGTTCCGCAATTTCCTGCCACCATCGGCAATATCGTGATGATGGAACCTTGGAACCCTGGCAGTACCTTCGAAATCGGGGGGGCCCCCCGCCCTACCAGCGCCTGACGACTCGCGCGCGCACGATGTAATCGAGCCGCGGAAAAACCCGGCGCAGGTACGCATTCCCCTGCCGCGTGATCGAGTCCTGCGACGGCCCCGGGAAGGTCTGCCCCCCCCGCGTCCCCGAATACTCCCAGTTGAGCGAGTCCAACACCGCCATCCCCGCCACCACCTCGCCAATCGGGGGGAACCCGTAGCCGTTCAGCGTGTCCAGGCGCGGCGTGTTGTCGACGGTGTTGAAGTACAGCTGCACCGACCGCGAGTTGGGGCCGCCACGCGCATACGACAGCGTCCCCTTCCGGTTCGGCGCCTGCACCGGTTCATCGGGCAGGCTCTGGGCCCGCCACGCACGTGACACCGCCGTGTCCCCGTGGATGCCGAACTGCGCGACGTAGTTCTTCAACACGCGGTGAAAGGCCACGTCGTCGAAGTACCGCTGCTGCACGAGCGCGTGGAACCGGTCCGCGCCGAGCGGCGACCAGGCGCGGCGGATCCGGACATCCATCGTCCCCCGCGTCGTCTCCACCCGCACGTCGAAGGAGTCGGGCGCAACACGTGTGTAGGCCTTCGCTCCCGGCTCCAGCAGCGATGCGCGACGCGCACACGATACGAACACGGTCGCCGCCAGCAACACCCACCAGCGCATCACGGGCGAATCCCGTACTTCGCGAGGATCTCGCGCACGCGACCCATGGGCAGGGCCTCGACGGTGCGCCCACGCGACGTGACCGTCTCCGCCTTGAACATCGAGTTGTAGATCGCCTCTTCCGTCGCCTCGACGACGGCCTGGAAGATCGCTGAGATCGCGTCGTTGGTGACTTCCTCGACCGCGCGACGACTCGGCGGGGGCGCGCCGCCCTGCGACGGGATCACCCGGCGCACCTCGGACGCGGTCGAGAACGCGATCACGTAGTCGCCACTCCCATTCGAGGCCGAGGAGCCTGTGCGCGACAATCCCATGATCGCCCGGGACGCCACGCGCCCCAGGTTGCGATCCGACAACGGCGCATCCGTCGCGACCACCATCATGATCGAGCCGTCCCCCACCTCGTCGTCGGCACCACCGCGAAACGCGTACTGCCCGAGTTCCTTGCCGACCGGGGCCCCCAGCACCTGCAGGACACCACCAAAGTTCGACTGCACCAGGACGCCAACGGTGTAGCCGCCTAACGATTGCGGCAATACGCGGGAGGAGGTGCCGATCCCGCCCTTCCAGCCAAACGCCACCGTTCCCGCCCCGGCGCCGATCGCCCCCTCGGCCACCGGCCCGCTCGCCGCCCCCTCCAGGGCCGCGCGCACATGCTCGGCGCGGATCGGCCGCGAGCGGATGGCATTCAGGCCACCATCGTTGGTTTCCCCGACCACCGGGTTGATCGAGCCCACCGACTGCATGCCGGGCCGCGCGAGCATCCACTCGACCATCGCGTCGGCCGCCTTCCACACGCACAACGTGCACGTCAACAGGATCGGGGTCTCCAGCTCCCCGAGTTCCCGCAGCTGCGTCACGCCGAGCAGCTTGCCGAACCCGTTGCCCACATGGATCGCGGCCGGCACGCGACTCAGGAACGGGTTCTCCCCGTGCGGGAGGATCGCCGTCACCCCCGTGCGCACCGAGTCTCCCTCGACGACGGTGGTGTGCCCCACGCGGACCCCGGCGACGTCGGTGATGGCGTTCGCCGCACCGGGGGCAAAGACACCCGGCGCGACGCCGATCTCACGCGCGCGGGGTCGCGCCTGCGCCGACAGGGCCGCGCTCATGAGCGGGAGGAGCAGCGCCGCACGCCTAACGCGCAAAGGTGTCACACGCATCGGGCCGGCCATCGCGGAAGCCGCGCGTAAACCACTCCTTGCGTTGTTCGGAGGAACCATGGGTCCAACTCTCCGGATTGACGCGCCCGGTCGTCTGGCGCTGGATGCGATCGTCGCCCACGGCCGCCGCGGCACCGAGCCCCTCGTCGATGTCCCCTTCGTCGAGCCACCCCTGCCGCGCCGCCAGGTGACCCCACACGCCAGCGTAGCAATCGGCCTGCAGCTCCAGCCGCACGCTCAGCTCGTTGGCCGATCCCCGGTTGCGCTGCTGGGCCGCGCGCACCTGGTCACTCGTCCCCACGACATTCTGCACGTGGTGCCCGATCTCGTGCGCGAGGATGTAGGCCTGCGCAAAATCCCCTGGCGCCTGGAACCGGCGCTGCAACTCCTCGAGGAAGTCGAGGTCGATGTACACCTTGGAATCCGCCGGGCAATAGAAGGGCCCCGCCGCGGACTCGCCGAACCCGCATCCCCCCGTCTGGGTCCCGCCGCGGAACAGGACGAGGGTCGCGCGCGGATACTGCGTTCCCATCGCCGGGAGCGTGCGCGCCCAGTAGTCCTGCACGGAATCGAGCACGACGCCAAGACGCAGGACCAGCGGCTCCTCGCTCGCGTCCTGCACCGGCGCTTCGGCCGCGGGCTCACCCGTGACCGCGCCTCCACCGCCGCCGGCAAGCGAGATGAAGTCGCGCTTGAACACCAGGCTCAGGATCAGGAGGATCACGAAGCCACCGAGTCCGAGCCCACCGCGGCGCATCCCACCGCCGCCGCCGAGGCCGCCAAAGCCGCCGCCTCCGCTCGCACCGCGGCGATCCTCGATGTCCCGGCTGCGTCCCTTGGGGTCAATCCGCATGCGACTCTGGCTCCGATGGCTGACAGGTCATGAGAAGCTTGTCATGCCGGCGAGGTGCGGCAAGTGGCGGCGCGCCGCACATCACGCCCCACCCTGCCCGCATCTCCAGACGTTACTTCGCCGTCCCGCGCATCGCCGCCAACACGCGGCCGGCCCGCGCCGCCGCCTCGCGAAGCCGCTCGGGCGGTGCAATGAACGAGATGCGGAAGAACCCTTCCCCACCCGCGCCGAATCCGGAGCCCGGCAGCACGATCAACCCCTCGTCGCTCATCAGCCGTTCGGCAAAGGCCGCTGAGGCGATCCCGTCCGGCAGCGGAATCCAGAGGTACATCGTGGCCCGCGGGGACTCCACCGCAAAGCCGTGCGCGCGGAAGGCCTCGACCGCCGCGTCGCGACGCTCGCGGAAGACGGCCACGTTGCCTGGGACAAACTCCCGATAGCTGGCGATCGCCGCGGCGCCCGCCGCCTGGACCCCCATGAAGGCGCCGGTATCCACGAACGTCTTGACCTTGGACAGCGCCGCCACGACCGGCGCACTCCCTGCCGCCCAGCCGCAGCGCCAGCCCGTCATGTTGTACGTCTTGCTGAGCGAGTGGAACTCGATCGCCACCTCACGCGCGCCATCGACCTCGAAGATCGAGGGGGGCACATACCCGTCGAAGGCCAGCTCGGAGTAGGCGTTGTCGAACACCAGCAGCGCGTCACGCTCCCGGCACCAGCGCACCACGCGCTCGAGGTAGTCGCGCGGGGCAATGGCGGTCGTCGGGTTGTTCGGGTAGTTGAGGTAGACGATACGCACGCGGTCGGCCACGGCGCCCGGCAACTCGTCGAGCTCCACGAGGAACTTCGTGCGCGGACGCAGCGCGTACACATGCGGCAGGGCGTCCGAGAGCAGCGTGCCACCCAGGTAGGCCTGGTACGCCGGCTCCGGGATCACCGCCACGTCGCCGCTGCCGAGGTAGGCAAAGGCGATGTGGGCGAGTCCTTCCTTGGACCCGATCAACGGCACGACCTCGGTGAGCGGGTCGAACGACTGCCCAAAGCGCTCGTGCATCCAGCCGCTGATCGCCTCGCGGTACGGCACGTGCCCGAGGTTGAACCCATACCGGCTCAGGGCCGGCGTGGCGGCGGCGCGCTGGAGTGCCTCGACCGCGGCCGGCGGCGGCGGCAGGTCGGCATCCCCCGCCCCGAGATCGATGACATCGACGCCGCGCTGGATGAGCTCGCGCTTCCGCGCGGGAATGTGGGCAAGCGGATACGCCGGGAGCTGCGCGAAGCGGGAGGACAGGCGAGGCATCGGGTGCTGGCTACGGTCTGGTAGAAGGCGCGCCGCGTTCGTACACCACGCGGCCATTGAACACGGTGAGCTGGCACTGCATGTCCTTGAGCGACGCCGTGGGCACCGCATACGGATTGCGATCCCACACGGCGAGGTCCGCGTACTTCCCGACCTCGATCGAGCCGATCTTCTGCTCGAGGAACATCTGCCGCGCCACCTCGATGGTGACCGCACGCAACGCCGTCCGCACGTCCACCGATTCAGCAACGCCAAACGGCGTCTTGCCGTTGACGCCGAGGAGCGTCTCGCGCGCCACCGCGGACCAGATCCCGTACCGCGCCGGGAACGGCGTGACACCGAAATCCGAGCCGTTCGCCCAACGCACCCCCTTCTGCTGGTAGGTCCGGAACGGGTTCAGGCGCAGTGAACGCTTCTCACCGAAGTTTGACGAGTAGGTGTCGCCGATCCACCACATGAAGGTGGCCGAAGGCTCGGGGATCGCGGCGTCGAAGCGCTTCTGGAGGTCGGCCATCACGTCGATGGCGTGATCCGTCGGGATGTTGGCGTGGATGATCCCATGCCGCAGCCCCGACCTCGGCGTTGCCTGGAGCGCCTCCGCATAACTGTCGACCGTCCAGTCGATCCCGCGATCGCCGATCGAGTGCACCGACACGTGGAGCCCGGCATCGTGCAGGAGGCGGATCTGCTGCCGCACGATGGCGGGATCCGTGGTGGGGTATCCCCGGTTCCCGGCGTCCGCACCGGTGAACTCGCGGTTCCAGTCCTCGTACAACCACGCGGTGCGCGCGCCACCCGAGCCATCGATGTACAGCTTCACCCCGCCGGACACGAGGTGATCGTCGCCGGTGTTCTCGTAGGGACGCGTCGTCGGGCCAATGGCCTTCGCCACCTCGCGCGCCGACTCGACCGTGCGCCCGCCGTGCCACAGCGTAAAGACGCGCAGCGACAACTGCCCGCGTCCCTGCACCGCCTTGTACGCGTCCCACGTGTCCTGGCGGATCCCGGGGTCCTTCACGCCGGTCATCCCTTCGGCATTGAACTGTTGGGCCAGCGCGGCCATGCCGGACTCGAGTTGCGCACGTGTTCCGCGAGGCACGAGCCGGCTCACCAGTCCCATCGCCGACTCCTTGAGCACCCCCGTCGGGGCCCCATCGGGGCCGCGGTCGATCGTGCCACCCGGCGGGTCCCGCGTGTCGCGCGTGATCCCCGCGAGGCGCAGGGCTTCGG
The DNA here is from genome assembly GCA_016794735.1 of Gemmatimonadota bacterium. Lineage (GTDB taxonomy): Bacteria > Gemmatimonadota > Gemmatimonadetes > Gemmatimonadales > Gemmatimonadaceae > RBC101. The sequence goes on from JAEUJK010000578.1 coordinate 9,225, forward strand.
GACTCGCCACGCCGTAATGGCCCATCGTCTGCACGAGCCACACCGGGCGCCCGGGGGCGGCCGCGGCGAGGTCCGCGGCGGTCGGCAACCGCCGTTCGGTGAACTTCCCCTCGTCCCATCCCCGTCCGGTGATCCAGTCGCTCGCGGCGCCGCTTCGTGCACGGGCACGCACGCTGTCCGCCATCTCACGGATGCTGTGCACCTTTGGGTACGAGAGGTCGAGCATCTGCAGGTCCGCGGCGCCGCCGGAGAAATGCCCGTGCGCGTCCATCAACCCGGGGGTGACCGCGCGCCCGCGCAGGTCGATGCGGCCCGTGGCCGGGCCGGCCAGCCGGAGCACCTCGGCCGTCGTGCCCACCGCGACGATGCGCGTCCCCCGCACCGCGACCGCTTCGGCCACACGGTCCCGCGCATCCACCGTGAGGACCGCCCCGTTGTACAACACCAGGTCTGCCGGTGGATTGGCCTGCGCACCCACGCGTGCGCCCGCACACGCGGTGGCGACCGCAAGGAACAGGCGACGCATCGTCATCAATTCCTCCTCACGCGGCCGGCAGGCGCCTGACGAGTGTCAGGATCGTGTAGGTCAGGACCAGTTCCGCATCCTGGTTGTGCACGTGCACCTCCCAGGCCACCACCCCCTGCGGCGGCCCATCGGCCGGCGTCTCCTTCACCGTCTTCTGCTTGCAGGTGAGCGTCGCGCGAATGGTGTCACCCGCATACACCGGCTTGGTGAAGCGCAGGTTCTCGAGGCCATAGTTCGCGAGCACCGGTCCGGGGGCAGGGTCGACGAACAGGCCCGCCGCCGCCGACAGCACGAAGTATCCGTGCGCCACCCGCTTGCCGAACAACGGCGACTCGCGCGCCGCGATTTCATCGGTGTGCGCATAGAACATGTCGTGCGACACGCCGGAGAACATCACGATGTCCGCTTCCGTGACGGTGCGACGATGCGTGACCAGCGTCTCGCCGATCTCCAGCTCCTCGAAATGCTTGCGGAACGGGTGGATGCGATCCGACGGCTGCGCCGCGCCCGGCGTCCACTCATTGGTGATGCGCATGAGGGTCGTCGGTGAACCCTGCAGGGCCGTGCGCTGCATGTAGTGCATCACGCCGCGCGACCCACCCATCTCCTCGCCACCGCCGGCGCGGCCGGGGCCACCGTGCACCAGGTGCGGCAGCGGCGAGCCATGGCCGGTGGATTCCTTGGCCCCATGGCGATTCTGGATGTAGACGCGGCCGTGATACGGCGCCACGCCCAGCACGATCTCACGGGCCACGCGATCGTCCGCGGTGAAGACCGAGCCCACGAGGGAGCCCTTGCCGAGTCGCGCGAGCGCCACCGCGTCTTCTACGTGCGTGTAGGGCATCACCGTGTTCACCGGCCCGAAGGCCTCGATGTCGTGCGCCTGCGTCTGCGAGGTCGGGGCCTGGCACGCCAGCAGGGTGATGGGAAAGAAGGCCCCGCGCTCCGGGCTGGCGCCCACCAGGCCATCGCCCTGCGTGAACACCACCTCGGCCCCGGCGCGAATGCCGTCGAGCGCACGCTGGACTTCCTTCACCTGCACCCGCCCGGCGAGCGGGCCCATCTTCACGCCCTCCACCGTGGGGTCGCCCACCTTGATGTCCCCGAGCCGCTTGCCGAGCGCCTTCACCACGTCGCCGAGCAGCCGGTCCGGCACGATGGTGCGACGGATCGCCGTGCACTTCTGGCCCGCCTTGGATGTCATCTCGCGCACGACCTCCTTGATGAAGAGGTCAAACTCCTCGCTGCCGGGCGTGGCATCCGGGCCGAGGATCGCGCAGTTGAGCGAGTCCGCTTCCATGTTGAAGCGCACGCTGTGCTCGACGATGTTCGGGTGCTGCTTGAGCTTGCGCCCCGTCTCGGCGCTCCCCGTGAACGCCACGGCGTCCTGGCAGCCAAGGTGATCGAGCAGGTTCCCGGCACTGCCGCAGATCAACTGGATCGAGCCCTCGGGGAAGATCCCGCTCTCGACCATCATCCGGAACATCGCCTCGGTGAGGAACGACGTCAGCGTGGCCGGCTTCACGATCGCCGGCACCCCCGCGAGCAGCGACGGCGACAGCTTCTCCAGCATCCCCCAGCAGGGGAAGTTGAACGCATTGATGTGCACGGCGACGCCTTCGAGCGGCACGCAGATGTGTCGCCCGATGAAGGTGCCCCCCTTGGAGATTCCCTCCATCGGCCCATCGACGTGGAACGTCTCGTTGGGGAACTCGCGGCGGCCCTTGCTGGCGTAGACAAACAGGGTGCCGATCCCGCCATCGATGTCGATCCACGAATCGGCCTTCGTCGCACCAGTCGCCGACGACACCGTGTACAGGGCGTCCTTTCGCTCCGTCAGGTAGCGCGCCATCTCCTTCAGCATCAGCGCGCGCTGGTGGAACGTCATCGCACGGAGCTTGGGCCCACCGACACGACGGGCGTAGTCGGCCATCGCGCCGAAGTCGAGCCCACCGGAGGATGCCTCGGCGACTTTCTCGCCCGTGACGGCGTGCAGGAGGTCGGTCGGTGTGCCCGATCCCTCGACCCATTGGCCGAGGGCGTAGTTGCGAAGTCGCATGGGGGAAACTGCGGGTGTGGGGTTGGGACGGGGCCGCGCGTTTCGAGGTCGGCGGCCACCTCAAAACAAACCGGCGGAGGGGCCCGCGGGGAGGTGGGTCCGAACGCTGGCGCCCCGTGTTGCGTATGGGCGATGTTTGTTCGTCTTTCCGGCGAACCCGTTCTCCAGAAGCCCTTGTCCCGATTCAACTTCGGCGCCGCGCTGCTGCTCGGCCTGGCGCCCCTGATGGCTTTGCATGCCCAGCCCTCTCCCAAGGTGGCGCGCGCGTCGCGTGTGAGCGGTAGTGCGCCTCGCATCGACGGGCGGCTCGACCCGGCCGAGTGGGACAAGGCCGTCGTGTTCTCGGACTTCGTGCAGCAGCGCCCGCTCGAGGGCACAGAACCCACAGAGAAGACCGAAGTCTGGGTGCTGTACGACGACCAGTCGCTGTACATCGGGGCCCGCATGCATCGGAAGAACCCGGCGGACATCTCGCGCACGGTCACGCGGCGTGACGGGTTCGGGAATGCCGAGCGCCTGGTGGTGACGCTGGATCCGCAGATGGACCGCCGCACCGGCGTGGGTTTTGGCGTCTCGGTCGCTGGGGTCCGCTCGGACTGGCGGCACACGCAGGACGACGAGATGCGCGGGCGCGAGAGCCAGTTCGATCCGGTGTGGAACGCGGCCGCCGCGTCCGACTCGACGGGGTGGACCGCCGAGATGCGGATTCCGTTTTCGCAGTTGCGCTTCCCCCCCAACGAAGAACAGCGATGGGGCTTCCAGGTCGACCGCTGGATGCCGGACAAGAACGAGGACATCCAGTGGATCATGATCCCGCCGCGCGAAACGGGATACATCTCCCGGTTTGGCACCCTCGAGGGGATCTCGGGCGTGCGATCGATGCGGCCCGTGGAGCTGGTGCCGTACATCGCCGGGGATGCCACGCGCCGCGCGAATGCCGTCACCAACAACCCGCTCAACCATCCATATGAGGGGCGGCTGGGGATGGACGCGAAGTTCGGCGTCGGGGCGAGCCTCACCCTGGACGCGACCGTCAACCCGGACTTCGGGCAGGTCGAAGCCGACCCGGCGGAAGTGAACCTCTCGGCGTTCGAGACCTTCTTCGACGAGCGACGGCCGTTCTTCGTGGAAGGCAGCGAGATGATTCGCGGGCCGGGCGCCGGTTACTTCTACTCCCGGCGCATCGGCGCGGCGCCGCATGCGGGGGCCAGCGGTGATTTCGTGGACATCCCGCGTTCGTCCACGATTCTCGGCGCGGCCAAGCTCACCGGGCGATTGCCGTCGCGCCTTTCGGTTGGCGGGTTGCTCGCGGTGACCGCCGCAGAGAACGCACGCACGCATTCAATCGACTCCTCGATCACTCGCACGATCGCGGTAGAGCCGCGCACCGCCTATGCGGTCCTTCGCCTGCAGCAGGAGGTGGGGTCGCAGGCATCCACACTCGGCGCGGCGTTGACCGCGACCCGCCGCTCGTTCGACAATGACCCAACGCTCCAGAACCTGCTGACCCGCGAGGCCTATTACGCCGGCCTCGACTGGCGCCTCCGCTTCCAGCAGGGGCGGTATGCGTTGAGCGGATTCGTGGCGGGATCGCACGTGGCGGGTGACACGGGCGCGATCCGTCGCCTGCAGACCGGCAGCGTGCGCTTCCTGCAGCGACCGGACCTCACGCATTTCACCTTCAATCCGCTGCGCACTTCCCTCTCCGGCTACTCGGCGCAGTTCCGGGCAGACAAGGACGCGGGGCGTCGCATCCTGTGGGGCGCGGAAGTGAAGCTCGAGTCGCCCGGGTTCGAGATCAACGACCTGGGCCGCCTGCAGTCCACCGACGACATCGAGTACAACGCGGACATCCAGATCCGGGAGACGATCCCGGGCCGTTACTTCCAGAACTGGCGCCTGGGCTTCGATACGCGCGGAGCCTACAACTACGACGGCATGCACCAAGAGAACAACTGGAGCCAGAACACGTCGTTGACGTTCCGCAACTTCTGGAACTTCAACCTGCGCACGTCCTTCGAGCTGCCGACCATCAACGATGCGCTTACCCGTGGTGGCCCGTACATGGGGCGGCCGCGCGAGTTCCGGCAGGAGATCCGGCTCAACGGGCCCTTTGGGGCACGCACCGGCTGGCGCGTGAACGGCGGGTACGGCACGGACGAGTTTGGGGCGTGGCGCCGCAACGTGGGCGGCCAGCTCACCCTGCGGCCGGCGCCGCGGTGGTCGCTCTCGATGGAACCCAACTTCCAGCGCGGGACCGACCCCCGGCAGTACGTGACCACGGTCGTCGGCGGCACGCGTACGTACGGCTCGCGCTATATCTTCGCCTGGATCGACCGCACGACGATCTCGACGCGTCTTCGTGCCAACTACGCCTTCTCGCCGAACCTCACGCTCGAGGGGTACGCGGAACCGTTCCTCGCGAGCGGCGAGTATTCGCGCTTTGGCGAGTTGGAGGCGCCGCGCAGCAAGCAGCTGCGCGAGTACGGCACGAGCGGCACCCAGGTCTCGGTGGACACCGCCGGCACGCGCACCATCGTGGATGGCAGCCAGAGCTTTACCCTCTCGAATCGCGACTTCCACGTCCGCTCGTTCCGCTCCAACCTCGTCATGCGATGGGAGTGGACGCCAGGCAGCACCCTGTTCCTCGTCTGGCAGCAGAACCGCCGCGCCACCGAGGCGCTGGGCAACACGGTGCGCTTCAACGAGCTGTGGCAGACGACGCGCGCGGCGGGCGACAACTTCCTGTCGCTCAAGGTGAGCTACTGGCTCCCGGTCACGCTCGGCGGCACGCCGCGGCGACTGGGCGGCAACGACGCCAACGCCGCGAAGGGCCAGTAGGCGCGAGCTCGGCAGCACACGCGGCGAAAGGGTGGAGCTTCCCGGGGACGCGGGGTAGGTTCTCGACGTCCCCAGCCCTCCCCCCATGCGCCTGCGTCCGTTCCTGCTTGCTGTCATCGCGCCCTGGGTCGTCGTCGCGCAAGAACGCGACGCGTCCTCCACCCGAGGCGTGGTGGTCTCCACGTCAGGCATCGCGTCCGATGTCGGCGCGGCGATCCTCGCGAAGGGCGGGAACGCCATCGACGCAGCGGTCGCGACGGGCTTTGCCCTCGCGGTGACGCACCCGAGCGCCGGCAACATTGGTGGCGGCGGCTTCATGGTGGTGCGGTTCTCCGACGGACGCGCGACCACGATCGACTATCGAGAGAAGGCGCCGCTCCGTTCGACCAAGACCATGTACCTCGGCGCCGACGGGAAGATCGACCGCTCCCTGACGGCTGCCGGCTGGTTGGCCCCTGGCGTTCCCGGCACCGTGCGTGGCTTCGCGCTCGCACACAAGAAGTACGGCAAGCTGCCCTGGGCCGACGTCGTGCAGCCGGCCGTCGACCTCGCGACCAATGGGTTTGCGATGTCCAAGGGGTTTGCGGAGAGCGTGAACGGCTTCGTGCGTCGCAGCGGAAGCCGCTTTCCCTCGACGCTCGAGGCCTACGGCAAGCCGGGGGGTGGCGACTGGGTGGAGGGCGACACCATCCGCCTGCGCGACCTCGGCAAGGCGTTAGGCGCGATCGCGCAGAACCCGGAGTCGTTCTACACCGGATGGATCGCCGACTCCCTCGACCGGCAGATGCGCGCCAACGGCGGGATCATCACGAAGCGCGACCTCGCCGCGTATCGCGCGGTGGAACGTGCGCCCGTCCGCGGCACGTTCATGGGACACGAGGTGATCTCGATGCCGCCGCCGAGCTCTGGCGGCACGGTGGTCATCCAGACGCTGAACATGCTGGAAGCCCTCGGCCTCGAGCGGTTCTCCGGCGCGAACGATCCGGCGCTCGTGCACCTGCGCCTCGAGGTGGCCAAGCGTGTGTACCGTGACCGGGCGCGCTGGATGGGAGACCCGGACTTCGTGAAGGTGCCCGTCGCCCGGATGACGTCGAAGGCGTACGCGAAGGAACTCGCAGGCGGGATCGACACGGCCAAGTCCACCTCGTCGGTGGCCCTCGGCAAGGGGCTGATCACCGTGCCCGTCGGCGAGAGCGATGAGACCACGCACTACTCGGTCGTCGACGCCTGGGGCAACGCCGTGAGCAACACCTACACGTTGGAAGGTGGGTACGGCTCGGGGGTCGTCGTGCGCGGTGCGGGCTTCATCCTCAACAACGAGATGGGCGACTTCAACAAGAAGCCCGGCGAGACCAACCTCACGGGAGACATCGGCACCCCGCCCAACCTCATTGCCCCCGGCAAGCGGATGTTGAGCTCGATGTCACCAGTGATCATCGCGAAGGACGGGCAGTTGCGCCTGGTCACGGGCTCCCCCGGCGGTCGCACCATCCCCAACACCACCCTGTCGGTCGTGCTTGGGGCGATTGCGTTCGGGATGAACGCGCGCGCCGCGGTCGACCTGCCGCGCCTCCATCACCAGTGGCTCCCGGATGCCGCGTCGCTCGAACCGGGGGTCGCCGGCGACGACGTCCTCGCCAAGCTTCGTGAGCGCGGACATACGGTGCGGGTCGGCGGTCGGCAGGGCGACGCCCACTCCATCCTGTACGACGCCGCGACGAAGACCGCGTTCGGCGCCGCCGACCTCCGCACGCCGGACTCCAAGGCGAGCGCGCCGAAGCCCTGAGGCGACGAGGCGTGGTGACGACCCTGGGTCGCCACCACGCCCTGCCCCACCTACTCCCGCCGCGCGCGCCCGAACCTGCCTAACGTGATCCCGGGGCGGCGTCGTTGGCCATCCACCACTGCCGCGGCATCTCGCGCTGGCGGGGCCACAGCTCGGCCAGGGTGTTGCCGTCGTAGACCCGGCCGTTCTTCATCACATAGCGGATCGTGTTGGTGTTGCGGATGTTGTCGAGCGGGTTCGCATCCAGCACGAGGATGTCCGCGAGCTTGCCCGGCTCGATCGATCCCAGGTGCTTCTGCAGGCCAATCGCCTGCGCGCCGAAGATCGTCCCGACGCGAAGCGCGTCCATGGGCTTCATCCCGCCGCTCGCGATCGTCCACAATTCCCAGTGGACACCCAGCCCCTGCAGCTGGCCGTGCCCACCAAGTCCGACCTTGCCGCCAGCTTCGACCAGCTTCTTCGCCTGCTCGGCGAAGAGCTTGAACGAGTATTCGTTCTCGCGGAACCATTGCGGGCGACGCAACCCACGGCGCTCGAGTTCGCTGAACGGCGTGAACCGCACCAGCTTCTTGTCCGCGAAGATGTCCCAGCTCTCGTACCAGTAGTTCTCGGCCCAGGGACCGCCGTATTCCACGAGCAGCGTGGGCGTCCAGGTCGTGCCACTCTTCGCAAAGAGCTCGATCGCATCCTTGTACATCGGCGCGATGGGCAACGTGTGTTCGATCCCGGCGTAGCCGTCCATCGCCTCGGTCATGTTCTTCTTGAAGTCGAGCCCGCCCTCCAGGGTCGGCGTGATGCGCTGCTCGCGCGCGGCCATGGCGATCCACTGCCGCTGGCGCCGATCACCGGCCTGGTACTGCTTGATGGTCTCGGTGAGGAAGAACTCGGAGTACCGACGCATCACGTCCTTCGCGTCATCTGCACTCGACACGTCGTCCCAGGCGAAGATGCCCGGGCCGGTGGCGTACACCCGGGGCCCGAGGATCTGCCCGGCCTCGACGGCGTCGCCGTAGCTTACGACGTCGGACTGCGAGGTCTGCGGATCGCGGGTGGTGGTGACCCCATACGCGAGGTTCGCCGTGTACATGTAGGGCTGCGGGGAGTGCACGCCCCACTGCGGCCACATGTGCGCATGGATGTCCATGAGCCCCGGCATCAAGGTCTTGCCCGACACGTCGATGGTGCGTGCCCCCGCCGGTGCACGCACGCGCCCCGACGGCCCCACGGCTGCAATCCGGTTGTTGGTCACCAGCACGTCGCCCCGCGCGATCACCTCGTCCCCCTTCATCGTGATGATCCGCCCACCGCGCAGCAGCACGCTTCCCATCGGCCGATCCTTCGCGGTCGTGATGGTGACGTCGACGCGCGAGGCGTCGTACACCGGGCGGGCGGGCGTTCCGGGCGCCGGACGCGCACCGGCCCGCGCCGAGTCGGCCGCGAGCGCCTCCGCACGCGCGAGGTCGTACTGGAAGAACGCGCGGCCGAGCGAGTAATACACGCCGCGCGAGTCCGGCATCCAGCCCAGGAAGTCGCCGCCGATCCGCGAAAGCCGGCGCACGGGGACCGCGCCACCCGCGGGCTGCTGCACCGAGATCACCGGCGTCGCCCCACCCGTGAGTGGCAGGGGCGTCGCAAAGACCTTGTTGTCGACCAGGGCCAGGACGCGCGAGCCATCAGGCGAGACAAACATCTCCTGCGCCTGTCGCGGCTGCGCGTTCCCGCCACCGCCCGGCGCCGTGAAGCCGGTCAGCCGGAGGTGCGCCTTGCGATCCGTGCCATCCCACCGCACCGAGACGAGGCCGTCATTCCCTTCCTGGTAGTAGATGCGGGAGCCTTCGTTCGTGAAGTGCGGGCGCCCCGCGTTGGTCAGCGAAGTGATGAACGTCGCCGCACCACCCGAGGCAGGAATCCAGACGAGGTCCGTGATCACGAGCTTGGGATTGATCTCGTCGTTGACCATCGCCCGCTGCGTGCGGGGGGCACGATGCGCCACGATGCGCGCGCCATCCGGCGACCACGCAATGTCGTCGTAGTACGCGGTCTGCGTCGTCAGGCGCTGCGGCGTGCCGCCGTCGGCGGCGATGCGCATGACCTCACCACCGTCCTCGTTCCACGTGACGTAGGCGATCGATCGCCCATCCGGCGACCAGACCGGCGCATGTTCACCGTCGGTCCCCGTCGTCAGGCGCCGCGGGGTCCCGGACGGAAGGTCCATGACGTAGAGCCGGTCGAGCGCCGAGAAGACGAGGCGCTTGCCATCGGGCGAGGGCCGCGCTCCGCGAATCTGTCGCACCGTGAGCACCGAGTCGTTCATCGGGTACTCGAAGGCGGCCAGTTCGGCGATCATCTGGTCCACCTGCGCAGTGAAGGCAATGGCTTCCTGCTTGCCGGTGGCAACATCGAGACGCCAGATCTTCCCGTGATGCGCGAGGACGATCGCGCGCGAATCCGGCGTCCACGAATATCCGGGCAGCAGGTCCCGCGACCCGCGCGATTCGATGTCGTCGCGCTGGATGTCCATCGCCACCCATCGCTCGTCACCCGTCGCGAGGTCACGCACCTTGAGCCCCGTGACCGCCATCTGGCGCGACGCGTAGGCGAGCCACTTTCCATCGGGGCTCACCGCCGGCCGCACCGCATTCCCCAGGTTGAGCGTGCGCGTGGCGACGCGCCCCGTTTCGCGATCGTAAAGCACGACCTGCGAACTCCCCATCATCTGGTTGTAGCCCGCAGGCCCGGTGCGCGCGCCGGCGTAGATGTAGCGGCCATCCGGGGCGAATGCGGCTCCCATGAAGTTGCTCGGCGCGTTGCCGCCACCGCCGCCGCCACCACCCGCCGGAGCGGCCTGCCCCGTCAGCCGCAGCCCGCTTCCACCATTCCGGTGGTACAGCCACAGGTCGCCGGCACGCGAGACGACGATGTACTCACCGTCCGGCGCCCAGTCCGGGGAGATGTACGACTGCCCACGTCCCGTGGTCAGCGCCTTTACGTTCTTGCCGTCCGGGTCAACCGTGTAGAGGTTCTCGCTCCCCGAGCGATCGCTGACAAACACGATCGTGCGTCCGTCGGGCGAGAACCGCGGCTGGCCGTCGAAGCCGCTGCCGCCGGTGATCCGCGTCGCCTGCCCGCCAGTGATCGGCAGCGTGTAGAGGTCGCCAAGCAGGTCGAACACGATTGTCCGGCCATCGGGCGAGAGGTCGAGCGACATCCAGGTCCCCTCCTCCGTGGTGAACTTGAGGGGCCGCGTGGGAATCAGCGGCAGCTCACTCTCGGGGGCGGTGCGCCGCGTGGAATCGCCTTGCGCGGCCAGCGGCGAGGAGAGGGCGGCGAGCGTGAGGAGGACCGGGACGACAGAGGGGCGACGCATCGAAAGCCGGGGATGGGGTCGCACAGGACTTATCCCGCGTACCCGGCCCCGGCAAGGACGCGGCTATC
>JAEUJK010000858.1 GCA_016794735.1 Gemmatimonadota bacterium
TCTCGTTGCCGGCGCGCGACGATCGCGTCCCATGCATGGCCAAGGTAGATCAGCATGACCACTCCGGTTTCAGCGGCGACGCCAGCCAAGGCAATGAAACCAATCGCCACCGCGACCGACCAGTCGTAGTTCAACCACCAAAGGAACCAGAGTCCGCCGACCAGCGAGAACGGCAACGACATCATCACGACCAGCGCGTCGCCGACCCGCTTGAAATTGAAATACAGAAGCAGGAAAATGATCGCGAGCGTCGCGGGAATGACCACCTTCATGCGTTCCTTGGCCCGGATCATGTACTCGTACTGACCGCTCCACGTGAGGCTGTATCCCGTAGGGAGCTTCACGTCATTCTCGACCATACGCTTGGCTTCCGCGACGTAGCTCCCGATATCCCGGCCTGCCACGTCCACGTAGACCCAAGCCGTCGGCTGCGCATCCTCCGTGCGGACAACCATCGGACCGGCGACGGTGCGGACCCGCGCCACCTGTCCAAGCGGCACCTGGCGAATCGACCCGCCGCCACCGGGGGCCCCATCCGCCATCGTACCTGTCACTCCAGAGCCCGACATGCCCGCCGCGGCGGCGCCATCGCCAGACCGGTTGTGCAGGATCGGAATGAGTACCGTGGCCAAACGCTCGGGCGTGCTGCGCAGCTCCTGGGGGTACCGCAGGCGAACCGCGTAGCGCTCGCGTCCTTCGACGGTCTGGGTGATGGTCATGCCGCCAATCGCCGTCGCAATGACGGACTGGATGTCACCGACGTTCAATCCGTGACGAGCTGCCGAGGCGCGGTCGATCTCGATGTCCACGTAATAGCCGCTCACCGCCCGCTCGGCGAACACGCTCCGTGTGCCGGGCACCATCTGCACCGCGCGCTCGACGGCCTTGCCAATGCGCTCCAGCTCCCCGAGGTCCGGACCGAAGATCTTGATTCCCACCGGCGTCCGGATCCCCGTCGCGAGCATATCGATGCGCCCTTTGATCGGCATGGTCCAGGCGTTCGTCACGCCGGCGACTCGCACCGTGGAGTCCATCTCGGCGATGAGGCGGTCGTACGTTATTCCCGGCCGCCACTGCAACTCCGGGCGGAGCGTGATCGTCGTCTCGAACATGTCGAGGCCGGCGGGGTCGGTGGCGGTGTTGGCGCGTCCGGCCTTCCCCCAAACGCGCTCCACTTCGGGGATGGTCATGAGGAGGCTGTCCTGGATGCGGAGAATTTCCCGCGCGCGTGCGACGCTGACGCCCGGGACGGTGGCCGGCATGTACAGCACCGTCCCTTCGTCGAGGCGCGGCATGAACTCGCTGCCAACGCGTGACCAGGGAATCCACGTGACCACCACGAGCGCGAGTGACCCTGCGATCGTTTCCCAGCGATGCGCGAGCACGAACTGGATGAACGGGCGATACCCGGCGATCATCCAGCGGTTGATCGGGTTATCGCGCTCGCGGAGGATGCGGCCGCGAATGAACAGTCCCATCGTGACTGGAACCAGCGTGACCGAAAGCAGCGACGCCGCCGCCATCGAGAAGGTCTTGGTGTAGGCGAGTGGTTTGAACAGTCGTCCTTCCTGCCCCTCGAGTGCGAAGACAGGGACAAACGACACGGTGATGATCAGAAGAGAGAAGAAGAGAGCCGGGCCCACCTCCTTCGACGACTCGACGACCACACGCCAGCGCTCCGCAGCTGACAGCAGTCCGCTATCCAGCCAGCGACCAGACGCGCGCGGTCGCACGTCGTGCGACATGGCGCTCTCTTTCGCCGCGACTGCACGTTCCAGGTGCTTGTGCATGTTCTCGATCATCACGATCGCCGCGTCGATCATCGCACCGATCGCGATCGCGATGCCGCCCAGGGACATGATGTCGGCTCCTACGCCTACTCGGCGCATGGCGACAAACGCGATGAGAATCCCGACCGGCAATGTGAGGATGGCGACCAACGCCGAGCGCGCATGGAGCAGGAACACGATGCAGACGAGGGCAACGATGACCGACTCCTCGAGCAGCTTCTCGCGCAACGTCTCGATCGACCGCTCGATGAGATCGCTGCGATCGTACACGGGCCGAATCACGACGCCCGCTGGCAGGCCACTCTTGATGTCCTCCAGGCGCGCCTTGACGCGATTGATCGTCGTCAACGCATTCTCGCCGAAGCGCATGACGACGATCGCGCCGACAGCATCGCCTCGACCGTCGAGTTCGGCGATGCCACGGCGCACGGCCGGGCCCACCGACACCCGGCCGAGCTCCGACACGCGAATCGGCGTCCCGCTGCGATTGGCCCCCACTACCACGTTTTCGATATCGGCGAGCGACTTGAGGTAACCCAGTCCGCGCACCATGTACTCGCGCTCCGACAACTCCATCACCATGGCGCCGATGTCGTTATTCGCATTCTGCACGGCGCTCATCACTTGCGTGATCGGAATGCCGAAGGCGAGCATCTTCGCGGGGTCAAGATCTATCTGGTACTGCTTCTCGAATCCTCCGACCGTTGCGACTTCGGACACGCCAGGGACGGCGGTCAGCGTGTAGCGCAGATACCAGTCCTGGAGGCTTCGAAGCTGCGATAGGTCCAGGCGTCCCGTCGTGTCCTCGAGCGCGTACTGATAGATCCACCCAAGGCCGGTCGCGTCGGGACCCAGCACCGGCGTGACACTCGTCGGCAGCTTGCCGCGGATGCCATTGAGATATTCAAGGACCCGCGAGCGAGCCCAGTAGAGGTCGATGCCGTCCTCGAAGATGATGTAGACAAAAGAGACGCCGAAGAACGAATACCCCCGCACCACGCGCGCGCCGGGTACCTTCAGCATCTCGGCCGCAATGGGATAAGTGACTTGATCCTCCACGATGCGCGGCGCCTGCTCGTTGAACTCTGCCTGCACGATGACCTGTACGTCGGAAAGGTCAGGCAGGGCCTCGAGAGGCGTGGCGCGGATGGCGAACCATCCAGCCGCGACGGAGGCTGCTGTGAAGAGGAGGACGAGCAGTCGATTTCCCACCGACCATGCGATGATTCGTGGGAGCATCGGTCAGTCCTCGCGACGCGCGCCCGCGCGCCCCGACGAGTCAGGGGGCGGTGCGCTACTGTTCCGTCGCGGCGCCCCTCCCGATTTGGGTGGGGCGGTGCCCCCGCCGCTCGGCGGCGCCATGTCCATACCTGGCATCGCCCCCATGCCACCCAAGGCGGAGCTCAAGTTCGATTCCGCGTCCACGAGGAACGTCGCCGAACGCACCACGGTATCCCCGCGAGACAGGCCACGCAGAACCTGCGTGAATTGGTCCGTCGAGAGCCCGATCTCCACGTCGCGCGGTTCGAGCATGCCATCGGCTCGACGTACGAAGACGAGTCGGCGTTCTCCTGTGGCCAGCACCGCGCTGCGAGGTACCACCAGCGTCGCCGCGCTGGTTACGGTCTGGAGCCGGATCGTGCTGTACATCCCCGGTTTGAGCTGCAGATCACGGTTGGGAAGCTCGACGCGAATGCGCACGGTGCGTGTATCCGGATCGAGCGTGGGGTAGATGTAGGTCACGCGTCCAGTGCGAGGCACACCCGGAAACGCCTCGAACTCGGCACTAACGCCCTGACCAAGGCGAATCGATGCGAGATCCCGCTCGAATACTTCGCCTTCCAGCCACACCACGCGCAGATCTGCGACCTGGTACAGCGCCTCCCCGGCCATGATGCGTTGGCCGGCCAACACACGCTTCTCGACGACCACCCCTTCGACCGGTGCGCGCAGCGTGAGCGTCTTGGTAATGGCGCCGGTACGCTCCAGCTCGCCGATCTGTTCGTCGGAAATATCCCAGTACTGCAGCCGCCGTCTGGCGGCGTCTCGCAACTCCTGGGCTCCGCGTCGCACATCCGCGTCGGCCTGCGACATGTTCTGCTCCAGCCGGGTGGCGACCAGCAGTTCCTGTTGTGCCGACACGAGCATCGGCGAGTAAATCGTGAGCAGCGGTTCGCCAATCGCGATGGCTTGACCGGTATAGTTCACGTACAGCTGCTCCACCCATCCGTCGATCTTGGGCGCGATCGCTTTCACGCGCCGTTCGTCGTACGTCACCTGTGCCACCGTTCGCACCTCGTGCGACAGTCGCTCGAGTGTCACGGGAGCGTACGTGACCCCGATCCGTCGTTCGGCGCGTGCATCCAGGAAGACCGGTTCCTGCGATGCGGGCGCGGGGCCCGCGCCGTGCGCGTGGGCAGTCGCCGGAGCGGGCGCAATGGCCGCTCGTGAGTATCGGTAGACGAGCGTCGCGGCGACCCCGAGAAGGGCTGTTACGACGAGGGCCCGGAACAGTCGCGAGCGTCCGCTCGTTGCTCCGAACGCTTGCAGTGCGCGTGGGGCGTGGGGAGCATCGGCCGAAGGGCCATGGTCCGGATCCGTCATCGCCTACTCCTTGTCACGGGGCGCGGGGGGGGCGGACAACACGCGTCCGACCAGCATTTCCAGCTCGGCGACTGTCTTGCCGAGTTCGGCGTCGAGAACAAACAACTCCTGCTGATAGCGATTCACCGTCATCTGATTGTCGAGGAGGGTCATGAGATTCACGGTACCCACGCGATAGGAGGCCAGCGCCGACGTGACCGCTGCTTGCGCCTGGGGCAGAACCGCAGTCAGATAGAGCGCGCGCAGGTTGCGCGCGCGCTTGAAGTCCGCATGAAGCTCGGCGACGCGGGCACGGGTCTCTGCACGCATCGCGGCCAGTTCTGACTGCGCCATGGCCCGCATCGCCCCTGCTTCCGCGCGCATCTGGAGCTGTCGACTGCGCGCGAAGATCGGGATGGATGCGCCCAACATCAGGCTCCCCATGCGCTCGGTTCCTAGAGGTCCGCCGCGCTGTCCGTACTGCACGCCGATCTGGAGGTCGGGCCAAATCTCGCGCCGGGCCAACTGCTCAGCCGTGGAGGCTGCACTCACGTCCGCTTCCCCGGCGAGCACCATTGGTCGCCTGGATTGCGCCTCGGCGACAAGAGACTCCAGCGTGGGCAGAGTTGCGGGCAGATCGGGGAGGACCGGTGAAAGCCGAGTCGTGTCAATTGCCTCGTCGAGCACGCCTCCCAAACGGGCTCCCATGCTGATCCGCATGGTTGCCATGCGCTCGATCTCTTCGTGCATGCGCGCGACCTCTACGCGCGCTCGGAGGACGTCTGCCTGGCGTCCATCGCCCACGGCGTACATCGTCTGTGCCGTGGTGGCGATGTCCTCGAGCAGCCGTCTCGTGTCACGTGCTACACGCAGGGCGCGATCGGCCTGATACAGGTCGTAGAAGGCCATGGCCAGACGTGTCCTCTGCTCCCATCGGACATCGAGCGCACGTGCCCCGACCCCATCAGCCTGTGCGTCGGCGATCCGTCCGCTGAGCGTGAGCTTCCCTGCAAGCGGCACCATCTGCATGACTTGCAGCTGTGTCATTCCAATCGCGGCCATGGGGGAGAGGCGCGGGACCTCGTAGTTCATGAGCCCGACCTGGAACTGCGGGTCGGGGGGACGTCGCGCCGATGGGACGCGGGAACGGGCTGCCTCGGCAAGGGCGCGGGCTGCGGCCACCCTTGGGCTCCGGCGCTCCATCCGGGTCAGCAACTCGTCGAGGTGAAGATCCGGCGATTGAATTGTCGCTGCAGGTTGGGCTCCGTCAGCAACGCGCCTGGACCAGGGTGATTGGCCAGGAACCTGCGCACCCACCAGTACTGGTGGGCACGGTAGGGACGCCAGCACCAAGCAGGCCAACGTCTGTTGAATGGGCCCGCGAAGCGCGCTGATTGACATGGGAAGGAGGTACCGGAATGGACGGCGTGGGCCACCGCGTGGACTACGGGAGAGTATTTGACGCAAGATCAAATACAAGTCATGCAAACGCCAGCGAGGCATGAGGGATTGCCTGACACCGATGTGCAAAGGGTGCAAATGGCCGACCGGCGCGACCTCGGCTTCGAAGTACGCCGCGCCGGGGACGGGAAGGGCCATCATGTTCGAGGCGACACGGATCGGGCTATCGAAGCCGGGTGGTCTCCTCCCCGTGAGCGGGGCCAGGGGGTTGTTGTTCGACGCCAGGAGGGTGTGTCGAGACCGGAGGCCGCCATCCTCGACCGCCGACCGGTGGCGATGCGTAGCATCGGGTCGGTGTACTCCTTCGCTTCGCCGGACAACTACTTCGAGCACGCGCTCTGGCCAATGGACTAGTACGCGATCCTCGTGTTCGCGACAACCACGCCGAGCCGGCTCCGACCGTTCCCATAGGTCGCGCCTAACGCGACCACCTGCTTCCGCTTCGTCTGACAGCAGGCTGCTGCGTTTGGCAACGGAATGAGAGCCGACGTGCTCGAGGAGCCGCAGTCACATGTTGACTGTGAACGCAAGGGGGCACGGCGGTTAGCCACCGCCGTGCCAGGGTACCCGCCTCAGTGCTTGAGATCGCGGTGCCTCCGGGAGTCTCGGCCATAGCTGTCCGAGTCCCGGATGCGACCGTCGGGCCGATGGATCACGACCTCGACGCGCCGCCGTCTCGCGGCGCGTACGGCGACGGCGATCGCTTCGGTCTGGGTGCGTGGGCACTCGACGAGGCGGCGTCCCCTCGCGGTCTTGGGGACGAAGGCGGAGCGCCCGCCCGCGGGGACGACGTGGATATTGCGCTTTCGGCGTTTGGTAGACGTGGGAATGGGATGGAGCAAGGAGTGAGTTGGGTGCACGCCCATCGGGCGCCGGCCGGCCGCGGGATGGGCGAGCGGGGATCTGGAGCGCGGCCCGGGATCGCCCGACCGGCGCGTCCGCCGGTGGGGATCAGGGTCGCTGGTGTGGTTCGCTGGGGATCGTCGGTGGCGGCGTACTCATGGCACCGGCGGTCATGGCCCCCAAACCACGTCAAGCGGGATCGGTCTCCCGCGGTCAAGCCAGGCCGCTTCCTGGATCACGAGCCCAGGCGACGAGCCGCGGAAGCATGCTGATCAGTAGATCGGGACTGCATAATGCGGAGCCCGCAGCCCAGGAACAGGATCGTACGTCGGCGATGCGACTCGTGTTCGCGATACCCCAGACGGCGAGGCGTTACTCCTCGACCACGATGCGGACTGTCGCGACCGCCGTGCCACTTCCGGGCACGCCGGCGGTGTAGGTGCGCTGCCGGATCTCCAGCTCGGTGGTTCCGCGCCGACGTGCCTCCAGCCCAAACGCCGTGAGCGCGGCGACCGTGGTGTCCTGAATAGTGTAGATGGGCAGCAGAAACGACGAGTCCGATGCGGGGCCCGGGCCGATCAGGCGTGGGGCCAACGCCGCATGGATGTCCATGGGATCTCCCAAGGTCAGCTCAAGAGTGTTCGTGCGTGTGGTGATGCGCGTCGTCAGATCGGGAAGGTGTAGTGCGGCCGGATCCGGGCAGCGCCTCCGTGCGGCGTCCGTCAGTAACTCGGCAACGAAGGGCTGCAGAGCTCGTCCCTCATGCAATGCGCCGCGACTGCTCACCAGTTGTTCGTACCCCACCATGCCAGCGCTCGCGGCCATCGAGTGCGCCGGAGGGCACACCAGTCGGAGTTCGGCGAACACGGTAGTACCGGAGAGGCGTAGATCGAGCCAGGTGTGCGGACCTGGCAGGGGGGTGAGGTATCCCACGCGCGAGCGCAGCAACGCGATGCGGCGTTCGTCGAAGGCGTGACGCACCGCCCCTTCGATGGTCGTGAGTCCGCCGCGCGGCACTCTCCCCTCGACGCGCGCCGTGACGCGGACCGGCAGGGTGGCCTCCTCGTGTGGGCCGAAACGCGCGACGAGCACCGAGTCGTCGAAGACACTGGACGCGGCCCCTGGAGCCAGCGAAATGGTGAGCGCGGACACCGGGTCGGTGTCGCGGATGATCGGCAGGTCGGACGCCATCCAGGCGCCGAGCATCAGGAGGGCGCCGCGCCAGGCGGGATGGTCATGCCACAGACGAAGGACGAAGGCACGCATGGGGAAGAAAGTGAGGGTTCAGGGGTGGGTGGCAACGGACGGTTTGCCGCGTGTAGCGGGACGCGATGGGCGGCGCGGCCACCGGATGGCCGACCCTGCGCATCCCAGGCCGCGGTACGCACTTCGATGGTGGTGGCGCCGGGTCGCACCCCCTCAACACCGAGCGCGGTCAGGCGCGCGATGGTGGTGTCGGCGATGTGATAGAGCGGGGAGGTGGTGATCGGAGCGCCTGCCGCATCTGCAAAGGTCACGGGGAAGGCCTGCCGCACCGCGACCGGGTGACCCGTCCGCACCTCGACCGCTTTGACGGCGCTGGCAATACGTGCGGTGCGATCGGGGTCGGGTGTAAATGACATGATACAGCGGGCGCGCGCCGCCGCCGTGAGTCCTTCCTCGATCGCGAGGCGGAGGCGAGCGCGATCTTTCGTTGGGGTCGGGGAGGTCGCCACGAGCCGCTCATACCCGCTGATCGCCCCGCCCAAACTCGCTGGAGCCCCGGGGGGACAGATGGACCCAACACGCGTCGCCACCACGTCGTCGCCGCGCAGGGTCAATTCCAGCCGGACATGCGCGTCCGCGATCGCACCGGGCCCCAGGCGTAGGCGTGGCTGTACCAGCGCGGCCGTGCGTGCGGCGAGAACCTCGCGCACGTCGTCCTCCAACGCGCGCAGGGTGTAGGGCCGCTGCGTGCCGCTTTGTTGTGCCGTGACGGGAGTTCGGCGCCCTCGGCGGTCGCCAGGCGCACGACCAGCGCGGAATCGTTGGCGAAGGCGCCCCCGAACGACGCGATGGCGGGGGTGCCCAGATCACGCGGCGACTGGCCATACCAGACGGCCACCCACCGCGGCAATTCGATGATGGCGAGGGTGACCAGGACGCCGCGCCTGAACGGGGTGATGGCGTTCAGGAGTGTTGACATAGAGGTCACGGATGAGGTTTGCCGTAGCGGAAGACCAGCGGCTGGTTGACGGGCAGAGGTCGGGGGGTGGGGTGCGGTGCGGGACCGCGGGGGAACGCGGTCGCCACGCCGGAGCCGAGACGCAGCACCGTGCCCCCGTCGGCGGAGCGGGTGATGTCCAACGAACCGTAGGAGAGGGTGACCACTGCATCCACGGTCTCTATACGCAGACGCGGTGTAGGTTCGCGGCGGGCGTCGTACGCGATGTCGAGCTGCGCCTCGCCGTCCAGGACGGCGCGGCGCGCGCCGTCGGGATCGCGACGTGTGTACCACCACAGGTGCCCTTCTTCGCGCACGAAGAGACGGACCCCCTGGTCGAGTTGGACGGATCCACCAGTGGCCTCCCGTATGGGCGGCGCGAACCAGTCGGGTTGGAGCCGCCAGGCCAGGAAGGTGCTGCCAACGAGGAGGACGAGGGCGGCGCCCATGGACACGACGAGGCGCCGCGCGGCATGTGTGTGCTCACTGGCGTCGAGACGCGTGCTCCCAGCGCGCAGGCTGTGCGCGATGCGCTGCTCCAGGTTGGCCAGATCTTCCGGAGCGATGGTGCGAACCGTTGGAGTCCGTTCCCGGATCACGCGCAAGAGAGGCCCTGCGAGGGCGCGAAAGGCATGGTCCGTGGCGAGGCGCGCGTGGAGACGTGCGAGCTCATCAGGGCCGAGCGCGCCGCGGCTATGGTCCGCGAGCAGTTCCATCTCTGGGGTGAGCGGGACTTGCGATGCCGCCATGAGTTCCTCCAGCTGCTCCTGATCGGAGTAGGGAGGGCCGAAGCGTCGTCGCGTCATGAGGTGCGGTCTCCCTGAAACCAGTCAGGCGCGATCCCCACAGACTGCAGATCGTCGCGGAGTCGTTGACAGGCGCGCGAGTAGTAGGACCGCGCGGTGCCCTCTGTCACGCCGAGCAGGACGGCCATCGTCGCGAACGAGACGGTATCGTCGTAGCCCATTTCGAAGGCGTTGGCCCAACAACGCGGCATGGACTGGAGCGAGGCATCGACGCGGGCCACCAGCTCACTCCGCTGATGCGTGGTCGGCTCAGGCTCCGACGTCCGCGTGAGCGCGCGGAAGGCGTCGAGGAGCCCTACGCGTCGCCTGCCGGTGCGGCGCCACTCTCGGGAGACGTCGCGGAGGATGGTGAACAGCGCGGTCTCGCGCTGGGAAGCATCGTCGTGGATGACGCCGCGCTGGAGTCGACGCATGAAGCGCAACACGGTATGGTGGACCACATCTGCTGCTTCGTCGGCCCGGTGAAATCGGCGCGCGAAGTTGAGCAGTTGCGGGTAGAACTCCCGGTACAGCACGGAGACGGGCTGGAGCGGAGTCGGGGTCCACCGCTCCTGGTGCGTAGGGAGTTGGTCGGGATTGGTCATTCGTCGAGGAGTGCACCGCGGCGGCTCGCACACGCGGGTGAAGGTGCCCAGCTATCCTATGTTCCGTCACGAACCGCGAAAACGCTGCATGGCGGCGGCAGGCACCGCCATGGGTGGAGCGCTCGCATCACAGCTTACTGCCGATACGCCAACGACTTACGCGCCCTCGGTCGCGGCCGGGCAAGTAACCGTTCATGGCTGCGATGACTGGTGCGTGGTTGCCGAGGCGCCGGCCGGACACCTCGACGAACCCGCTCAACTAGGCGGCCCGTGCCTCAGGGGTGCCGGGTTCCCCGCTGAGTGTGGGGGGCAGAACCTCTGGGCTGCTGGGCGTTGTTGCTCCCGGGCGTTCGGGATCGGTCGTGATGGCGACGTTCACGCGCAAGAAGCGCGAGAGCGACCGCCACTCGGCGAAGCGCGGCGGTGTGGCGGTGAGCCGCGGCGCCAGCATGGCATCGAGCATCCGCACGAGCTCCCGACCCCGCAGATACTCGCGCCGTAGACCGGCCGTCGCTGCCGACCGGAGCCCGACATCCGCGGCGCGGAGATCGAGCTGAGCGCGCAGCTGTGCGACCGCGTCCTGCATCCGTTTCACGAAGTCCTCGGGCAAGCCGATGATCCGGAACTTGCTGGCGTGCTGCGTGGCCACCTGGGCCATGGCTTCGGCGGCCGCGACGGTTCCCATGTAGTCCCGTGCGTCCGGCATGGCGAAAGCCTGCAGCAGGGTTGGGTTTTCCGGGAACAACATGCGGGCGCCGCGCGAGACCGGCGTCATGAACTCCCGCCGGAGCGCCTTGACCTGGGCCCGCTGCTGCTGCGTGGCTTCGGTCGTGATGCGCTGCCGGGCATCCTGCTCTCGCGCGTGGGTTTCGAGGTTGGCGATGGCGTCGTTGAGCTGCGCCACCACACCTTCGACGGACCCGTAGCCCACGTCGGGGGCCTTCTCCTTGAGGAAGTCCCGCACGCGGCGGAACACCATCAGGGCCTGCTTCTCCTTCAACAACATGTGCCTACCCTCCTTATAGATGGGACGCCGTGGAGAACGCATGCCGGGTGGCGTCCCGAGACCCCGGCGTGCGACAGCTGGTGTGATGTCGTGCGTTATGCACGGCGCGCCGTGCTGCTTGCAGCGGCCGCGTTGCCTCCCGAACGCCGCGCCGTGTGTCGTGCACGCGGCGCCCTGCTCCGTGCACGGTGCGCGCAGCCGCGCGGACGGTCCGCGACGCGGCCTCCATGCCTCGCGCAGCGCCGCGAACGGGGCGCAGAGGCGCGCGTTCGTGGCGCGCGACTACGCGATGGCGCTGCACAGCGTCGTCGTCGTGCGTGTGCGCTCCGCGATCGTGCAACGCTGCTCCGAGATCGCGCGGCGGAGGCACGCGATGACGCCGCCGTGCGACGCGATGGTGCAGCACGGCCATGCGATCGCGCCTCACCGGCAGGCGATGGCGCCGCGCAGTCACCTGGTTGTGGCGCACAGCCGTGCGATTGAGCGGCCCAGCTACGCGACGGCGCTGCCGAGTTGCGCGATCGGGCCGCGTCGCGAGGCG
>JAEUJK010000630.1 GCA_016794735.1 Gemmatimonadota bacterium
CTGGGCGGGATTGGACTGCGCCATTTACTCCTCGATGCGGCCGCCAGCAGCGACGATCTGTTCCCGAGCCGCGCCGCTGACCTTGAGACCGCGAATGGTGTACGCCGACGTCACCGCGCCATTGGCCAGCAGCTTCACCGGTCCGGAGCGCGCCTTCACCAGCCCTGCCTTCATGAGCGTTTCCACCGTCACGTCCTGACCCTCCACACGCGCCAGGTCGTCGAGCCCGACGATCTGGTAGCTGGTGCGGAAGCGGGCATTGTTGAACCCGCGCTTGGGGATCCGGCGCGACAGCGGCATCTGGCCGCCTTCGAACCCGGGCTTGCCACCACCCGGCCCGCCGTGTCCGGCGCGAGCCATGGAGCCCTTGTGGCCCTTGCCCGACGTCTTGCCCGTACCGGAGCCCGGCCCGCGGCCCAGCCGCTTGCGGTCGCGATGCGACCCCGGGGCTGGCTTCAGGTTATGGAGCCCGATCTTTTCCTGGGTAGCCACGGTCACTTACTCCTTGATCGGCGACACCTTCACCAGGTGCCGCACTTTCTTGATCGCCCCGCGCAACTGCGGGGTGTCCTTCTGGATGACGGTGTCCTGGTGGTGCCGGAGGCCGAGCGACTCGAGCACGAGCCGCATCTTCCACGAGTGCCCGATCCCGCTGCGCACCTGCGTGACCTTCACCAGCTCGCCCGACGGCGCCTCGTCCTTGGGGGTGTGCTGCGGCCCGCGGCTGCGGTGCCACACGAATGTCCTAGGCATGTGCGCCCTCCTTCGCCTTGTGGCGCGGCTTGTAGCGCAGCGCCGAGACCTCGATCCCGCGCTCGCGCGCGATCTGCTCGACCGTCGTCAGCTGCTTGAGGCCATCGAACGCGGCCCGCACCATGTTGTGCGGGTTCGTCGAGCCTAACGACTTCGTCAGGATGTCCGAGATCCCGACGCACTCCATGACGGCGCGCACCGCGCCACCGGCAATCACGCCGGCGCCGGGAGCTGCAGGCTTCATGAGGACC
The DNA here is from genome assembly GCA_016794735.1 of Gemmatimonadota bacterium. GTDB lineage: Bacteria > Gemmatimonadota > Gemmatimonadetes > Gemmatimonadales > Gemmatimonadaceae > RBC101. The sequence continues at coordinate 1,005 of JAEUJK010000630.1, forward strand.
TTGCCGGCCCCATGGTGGCCCACCACCTCGTGCGGAATCGTCGCCCCGGTGAGCGGGATCGAGACCATGCGCTTGCGCGCCCCCTCGACCGCCTTGCGGACCGCCTCGGACACTTCGTTCGCCTTGCCGGTGGAGAAGCCGACCTTGCCCTGCCCGTCGCCCACGGCGACGAGCGCGTTGAACGAGAACCGCCGACCGCCCTTCACGACCTTGGCGACTCGGTTGATGGCTACCACGTTCTCGATCAGGTCGGACCCACCTTCGCGCGCCTGCGACTCGCCACCGCGACGATCGCGGCCGCCGTCACGCCCGCCCGGGCCGCCATCGCGACCACCGGACTGGCCGCCACGGCCGCGGCCACCGCCGCCACCGGGACCGCCACGGCCGCGCCCACCGCCGGGGCCACCGCGCCCGCGGCCACCGCCACCACCGGGCCCGCGGCCCGACGAAACGGCTGGCTGATCTCCCGTCGTTCTCGGCTCAGTCATATTAGAACTCCAGCCCGCCTTCGCGGGCCCCATCGGCCAGCGCCTTGACGCGGCCGTGATAGCGATAACCAGCGCGGTCGAAGGTCACCTTCGAGATCCCCGCGGCCTTCGCCTTTTCGGCGAGGGTCTTGCCCACCTGCGTCGCCTTCTCGGACTTCTTCCCGCTCAACCCGTTGTCGCCAACGGTGACCAGGGTCTGGTGCGACACATCGTCGACCAACTGCGCATAGATGTGCTTCAGCGAGCGGAAGACCACGAGGCGCGGGCGCTCGCCCGTCCCCGTCACCTTCTTGCGCACGCGCAGGTGCCGACGGTACCGCTGCTCTTCCGCCGTACGCGGAATCGGAATACGACGCATTACTTGCCTCCGGCCTTGCCCGCCTTGCGGCGGATGACTTCGTTCGCGTATCGCACGCCCTTCCCCTTGTAGGGTTCCGGCTTGCGCAACTTGCGGATCTCGGCCGCGACGCGGCCCACCACTTCCTTGTCCGCTCCCTCGATGATCACCGTCGTCGGCTGCGGCGCGCTCAGCTTGATGCCGGCCGGCGCCTTCACCTCGATCGTGTGCGAGTAGCCCAGCGACATCAGCAGCCCGTAGGGCTTCACCTCTGCCTTGTAGCCCACCCCCGTGATCTCGAGCTGCTTCGAGTACCCCTTCGTGACCCCTTCGACCATGTTGGCCACCAGGGTGCGCGAGAGGCCGTGGAGCGCCTTGTGCCGCGGCTCGTCCGAGGGACGGGCCACCGTGATCGTGCCGTCGGCCATCGTCACCGACACTTCGGGGTGGAAGCGCCGCGTGAGTTCGCCCTTCGGGCCCTTCACGTGGACGACCGATCCGTCAACCTTCACCGTCACGCCGCCGGGCACACTCACCGGCCGCTTGCCAATTCGAGACATGGTATGCGCCTCCCTTACCAAACCAGGGCGAGCAACTCGCCCCCGGTGTGGGCCCGGCGCGCGTCGCCGTCCGACATCACGCCACGCGACGTGCTCAGGATCGCCATGCCGAGGCCGTTGCGCACGCGCGGGATGTCCGTCGCCGGCACGTACTTGCGCAGCCCGGGGGTGGACACGCGGCGCATCTCGCGGATCACCGGCTGGCCGCCAGCATAGCGCAGGATGACGCGCAGCACCTTGTGGCCCGCCTCGGACTCCACCAGGCGGTAATCCTGGATGAAGTTGTTCTCCTTGAGGATGCGGGCGATCTCAGCCTTCATCTTCGACGCCGGCATGTCCACGCGACGGTGCTTCGATCCGCAGGCATTGCGGATGCGCGTGAGCATATCGGCGATCGGGTCAGTCATGCTCATTCGGAATCTCTCGCTCTCCTCCCGTATCCCTGCGGACGCGGAGGAATGGTGTGTGACAGTCTGTCGTGCTTCCCGTGCTGCTCGTGCTTCGCCCTGGCCGTTGCGTTACCAGGACGCCTTCCGGACGCCCGGGATCAACCCGTTGAGCGCCATCTCCCGCAGTGCCAGACGCGAGAGGCCAAAGAAGCCCTCGTAGCCACGCGCGCGGCCGGTCATGCTGCACCGGTTGCGGATGCGCACCGCCGACGAGTTCCGCGGCAGCTTGCGCAGCTTGGCGTACGCCGCCTCCTTCTGCGCGTCGGTGGACTTCGGGCTCTTCACGATCGCGAGCAGCGCCTTGCGACGGTCGCGATACCGGGCGACGAGCGCCTTGCGCTCGGCGTTCTTCACCATCTTGCTCGTCTTGGCCACTTATGCGCCTCCCTGGAACTGCACCTGGATCGGACGGTCATCACCACGGAACGGCATCCCGAGCTCGCGCAGCAGCGCGAACGCCTGGTCGTCCTTGTTCGTCGACGTGACGAAGGTGATGTCCATGCCGTGGATCTGCTCGATCATGTCGTAGTTGATCTCCGGGAAGATCATCTGCTCCTTGATCCCCATGGAGTAGTTCCCGCGCCCGTCGAACGACCGCGTGCCGAGCCCGCGGAAGTCGCGCACCCGCGGCAGCGCCGCGTTGATGAAGCGATCGAGGAACTCCCACATCGTCGCGCCACGCAGCGTGACCGCCACACCGATCTCCTGCCCTTCGCGCAGCCCGTAGTTGGCGATCGACTTCTTCGCCTTCTTGCGGACCGGGCGCTGGCCGGTGACCAGGGCGATTTCCTCGACCACCGAGTCGAGGATCTTCGGCGTCTTGATCGCCTCGCCCATGCCGACGTTGATGACGATCTTCTCGAGCTGCGGGACCTGGTGCGGGTTCGTCAGCTTGAACTGCGTCATCAGGCGGCCGCGCACGGTCGCCTTGTAGTACTCACGCAGGCGCGGGGTCGGGGTCGGGATCTTTGCGCCCGCGTGCGGCCCCTTGGGCAGCATCGACTTGCGCTCACCGCCCTTGCCACCACCGGCGCCGCCCTTCGGCGTGCCGCCGCCTGACTTCTTTTCCTTGGTTGCCATGTCTTGAGTCCTCGGACGTTAGCGCGAACGGGGAATCGCGTCCCCGCTCTTCGCCGCGATCCGCTCCTTGGTCCCGTCGGCGTCGATGCGGTGCTTCACACGCGTCGGCTTTCCCGACTTGGGGTCGAGCAACATCACGTTCGAATG
>JAEUJK010000633.1 GCA_016794735.1 Gemmatimonadota bacterium
GATCGACACAACGGCGCCATTCCTCCGCAGCGCGAGCCGGCGACCGTCGCCGACGCACTGCTGGGCGCCACGCAGGAAGCCGCGAGCAAGAGTTCGCTCCGCTACAGCATGGTGACGCGACTCCTCTCCACGAGCGCCGCCTCGGTCACGGCGACACTCGGCGCGGAGCGCACACACTTCGCGCGCGACCGGCGGGGTTTCCAGCAGGAACTCACGGGCTCCGGCTCGGGACTGACGTCGCTCTACTCGGAGACCGTCGACAATCGCGGCGCGTTTGGCCAACTCAAGGTGGACCTGGCCAACACCGTCTTCCTGAGCGCCGGGCTGCGTCGCGAGCGCAACTCGAACTTCGGCGCGAATGTCGGGACCGCATGGTCGCCGATGCTCGGCGCCGCGGTGACCCGCGATGTGGGTGACGCGACCATCAAGCTGCGGACCGCATATGGAAAGGGGATCCGGCCACCGGCCCCATCGATGCGGCGCGCGATTCGCACGATCGGCTTCCGCCAACTCGAGAACCAGGAGCTGGAGCCCGAGGTGCAATCCGGCACGGAGGGCGGGCTGGAACTGTATGTGGGCGATCGACTCACGCTTTCGTTCACTGGCTACGCACAGGAAGCCGAAGGGCTCATCCAGCAGGTGATCGCGAACCCGCGTGAGCGCGTGCGAACCATCCAGTACCAGAACGTGGGTCGCATCGAGAATCGCGGGATCGAGCTGGAGGGGACCGCGCGCCTTGGTCGCGTGCGCTCGGACCTGGTCTACTCACGCACCGACTCGCGCGTGCGGGCGCTCGCCCCGACGTACACCGGTGACCTGGCCGTGGGCGACCGCGTGCCGGAGGTGCCGACGGCGTCGGGGCTCGCCTCGCTCACGCTCGAGGGATCGCGGCTGCAAGCGACCGTTGGGGCGAGCTACATCGGCTCGTGGACCGGGTACGACTGGATCGCCTACTACGCGGGTGAGCTGGACGCGTCCACGGCCAAGCCGCTGCTCCGCAACTACTGGATGAAGTACCCGTCGTTGACGAAGCCCTTCGTGGGTCTCGCGTACACGATGTCGCGCCACGCGGAGTGGTACCTGCGCGTGGACAACCTCACGAACATCCAGCGGAACGAGCGCGACGACCTGCAGATCGGCGCCGGCCGCACCACCACCCTCGGGCTCCGCGTGGTGCGCTAGCGCGCGACGGCTGTCGGTGCGGCCACACTTGCCGCGCACGACGCCGCCCCGCAGGTTCGGACAATCACTCACGTGAGTTGTCCATGATGCGTCGCGCCCTGCTGCTCCTCCTCGCGTCCGGCGTGGCCGTCGCGCAGGCCCCCACCGCCGCCGACACCGGCGTTGCCCTGCCGATCGTGCCCGAGCGCACCCTGCGCTTCACCACGGACGAGGGCACCTGGATGTCGCTGGATGTCTCGCCCGACGGCCGGACGATCGTCTTCGACCTGCTTGGGGACCTCTATGCGTTGCCCATCGCCGGAGGCACCGCGACCCGCCTGACGAGCGGGATGGCTTGGGACGGCATGCCGAAGTGGTCGCCCGACGGACGCAGCATCGCCTTCATCTCCGACCGCGACGGCGGCGACAATCTCTGGCTGATCAACGCCGACGGAACGGGGGCGCGACGCCTCACCCGCGAGGTCGACAATGCGTTGTCGTCGCCGACGTGGACCCCGGACGGGCAGTACCTCATCGTGCGCCGCTTCGGCCCGTATCCAACGGCGGAGAACTACCTCACCAACGTGCCGCTGTGGATCTACCATCGCGACGGTGGCAGTGGCGTCGAGTTGTATCCGGCGAAGCCCAACGTGAAAAGCACCAACACGGGGGCAAGCGTCTCGCCCGATGGCCGGATGGTCTACTTCGGCTCGCACCCGGGCGGCTACAGCGGGGAGAACCTCGGCGCGTACCAGGTGATCGCCCTCGATCGCGCCAACGGGCAGGAGCGACCGATCACTGCGGGGGCCGGCGGTGCCCTTCGGCCGATCGTCTCGCCGGATGGCCGTTGGCTCGTGTACGCGACCCGCGCGCGCACGAAGACCGCGCTGCGCATTCGCAACCTGCAGACCGACGACGACCAGTGGCTCGCGCCGGAGATGCAGCGTGACGACCAGGAAGGGTATGCCCCCAACGACGTCCTCCCTTCCTTCGCATTCACCCCCGACTCCCGGGCCGTGATCTTCCCCGGCGGCGGGAAGATCAAGCGCGTGGACCTCGCCACCAGGGCGGTGACGGTGATCCCCTTCACCGCCAACGTGGAAGTCGGGATGGGGAAGCGCCTCTTTCATCCGTTGCGGCTGGATGACGGGGCGCTCCAGGTCACGCAGTTGCAGGGGATGACGGAGCGTCCGGACGGACGGCAGCTGGCCTACTCCGCGTTAGGCAAGCTGTACACGGTGGACCTGCAGGGCACCACGGCCGGCGCCCCGCGCCGCCTGACGAGCGCCGTGGGGCGCGAACATTCCCCCGCCTACTCGCCCGATGGCCAATGGCTGGCGTGGGCGAGCTGGAGCGACTCGCTCGGCGGCTTCCTGTGGAAGGCGCGCGCCGACGGCAGCGGCACGCCGCAGCGCCTGACGAGTGCAACGGCGGCCATCACCACGCCGATGTGGACGCCGGAGGGCGATCGCATCGTCTACACGTCGCAACCGATGCGCGCCGCCCTGGGTGGCGGGCCGGTGGCGAACATGTCGGAGCTGCGCTCGGTGAGCGCCAATGGCGGCGACCCCGTCGTGATCACCCGATCCGGATCGCAGGTGGCCCTGGTCACCGCAGCCTCGCCGGGGCCGGCCCGGGTGTTCTACGCGGAGGCGGTCCCGGGTCCGCCGGGCTTCCAGCAGACGCAAACGACGGCACTCGTCTCTGTCCGCATGGATGGAACCGACAAGCGCACGCATGCGCGCCTCACGACGCAAAGCAACTTTGGACTCCCCTTGATTCGCGTGGCGCCGGACCAGCGCGCGATGATCGTGGTGGAGCGCGACGATGCCTACGTGCTGCCGCTCACCGAGGGTGGCGCCGAGGGGATCGCGGTGAACTTCAATGCACCATCGGTGCCCCTGCGGCGCCTGACGAGTGAGGGCGCCAACTATGCCGCGTGGGCCGACGGTGGCCGCACCGTCGCGTGGTCGTTTGCCAATCACTACTACCGGGCGAACCGCGACACGGTGTTGCGCTACGCGGAGTCGGCCCGCTGGCAGCCCACCCACACGGTGATCAACCAGCAGGCATCGCGCGCCCTCGCGCAGGGGCGCGTGCTGTTGCGGGGCGCGCGCCTCATCACCATGAAGGGCGACGAGGTGATCGCGCGTGGCGACGTGCTGGTGGAGAACGGGCGCATCCGTGACATCGGTCGATCGGTGCGAGCGCCAGCAGGGACGCGCATCATCGACGTGAGTGGCAAGACGATCATCCCCGGCCTGGTCGACGCGCACGCGCACCCCAAGACGGGGGCCGAGAATGCCCCCGAGCAGGAATGGAGCATTGCGGCCAACCTCGCGTATGGGGTCACGACCACCCGCAACCCGTCCGGGTCCCGGCAGAACAT
>JAEUJK010000657.1 GCA_016794735.1 Gemmatimonadota bacterium
CGCCCCGCGGAGTAGGTCGCGGAGGAGGCCCCCCCGGTCATCCCGTGCCACGACTGGGCGAACCCGACGACCTCGAATCCTCCCGTGTACAGCTTGGCCATCTTGATCGCCGCCTCGTTCGACTCGCCGCCCGTGCTGAGCAGCAGGACCCGATCGAGCCCGGGGGGCGTGGCGCTGGCAAGTTCGCGCGCCAGGTCAACGACCGGGCGCGAGAGCATCCCGCTGAAGAGGTGATCGAGGTGCTGCGCGTGGTGCGCGACGACGGCCGCGATCTCCGGATGCCCATGACCGAGCAGCGCGCTCATCTGGCCGGAGGTGAAATCGAGGATCGCACGACCGTCCGCGTCGTAGACGAAACTCCCCGCAGCGCGTTCGATGATCATCGGCGCGAACTGGCCGCCGTAGCGAATGAGGTGCGCACTCGCATCGCGCCAGAAGGCGGGATCCGCATTCAGGGAGGTGGTCGGTGCCTTGTAGATCATGCGCCACAAACTGGCGCGGAGGTCGCCGAGCTCAAGCTGCGCGAATAGCATTTATCGAAGGCATATCCGGCACTTATTCCCCCCGCCCACCCGTGAACGACGCGCTCGACCTCGACCTGCTGCGGACCCTCGTCGTGATCGCCGAGGCGGGGACGCTCACCCGCGCGGCCAAGCAGCTCGGCAAGACGCAAGCAGCGATCAGCCTCCAGGTGAAACGGCTGGAGCGCATCGCGGGGCACACGCTGCTCGAGCGCACGTGGCGCGGGGTGTCGCTCACCCCGCAAGGCACGCGGTTGCTGGCGCACGCCCAGCGGATCCTCCAGTACCACGACGAGGCGCTGGCCGAACTCTCGGGCAAGGGACTCAGCGGGACGATCCGGTTCGGCTGCCCCGACGACTACGCCGTCACGTTCCTCCCGCACCTGCTGCGCGGCTTTGCCCGGATCCATCCCAAGGTGCACGTGGAAGTGCTCTGCGCGCACACCCCGCGATTGCACGAACGCCTCGAACGCCACACGCTGGACCTGGCGCTCACCTCCTTTCCCGAGGGAGAGAAGTCCGCGCAGATCATCCGATGGGAGCCACTGGTGTGGGTGGACGCGGTGGGGTCCACCGCCCTGCAGCGAAGGCCGCTCCGCCTCGCACTAACCGATCCGGACACCCTCGACCATCGCGCGGCGCGTCGCAGCCTCGATGCCGTCGGCCGGGCGTACCTCGTCGCGTATGCGAGTGCGAGCCTCGCCGGGCTGACCGCCGTGGTACGCTCCGGGCAGGCGATCGCCGTGCTCACGCGCACGGCCGTCACCGCGGACCTGCGCGTGTTGTCGGCGGAGAGCGGGTTGCCGGCGCTGCCGAGCGTGGGGATCGGGGTGACGATGGGGAGCAAGCGCCCGTCGGCCGTGGTGAGCGCGTTTGCCCAGCATGTGCGGCGTGTGCTCCCGAACATCTAGGGAGCGGGCTCGTCGGGCTGGGGTGGAGGCACGTTAGCTTACCCCCATGCGCACTACCGCCCTTCTTCTCGCCGGCGTCCTGGCGACGCCGCTCCACGCGCAGTGGCAGCTGCTCAACACGGGCACGACGGCATCGCTGCGTGGCCTCTCGGTGGTGGACGACCGGACCGTGTGGGCGAGCGGCTCACGCAGCACCGTGCTGCACACCACCGACGGCGGCACCACGTGGCAGGTGCACACGGTGCCCGGAGGCACCTTCGACGTCCGCTCGGTGCATGCGCGCAGCGCCCTCGTGGCGCACGTGGCGGCCACGGCGGGGCGCATCTGGCGCACCGTCGACGG
>JAEUJK010000660.1 GCA_016794735.1 Gemmatimonadota bacterium
GGCGCGTCCACCCAGAACCGTGACACCGGCGCGAATCTCGACGCCCATGCTCGCCAGCTTGGCCGCATACCCGGAGGCCAGCGACTCGGGACGCACATGGTACTCCGCGGGAATCATGCAGCCGCACGTGACCTGGTCCGACAGCGCCGGCTCCAGCGCGCGCACGTCATCGCCGGACATCGCATCCGGGACGGCATAGCCATACTCCCGCAGGACGTCGAATTCGGCGCGGAACGCCTCCATGCTGGTCGGCTGTCCAAACACGCACAGCAGGCCATCGCGATGCAGCTCGACCTCGATCCCCTCGCGCGCCAGGGCATCGAAGGCCGCGAGGGTGCCGCGGTTGAGGGTTGCAACGGCATGCAGCCCCGCCACGAAATCGCGGGCGTTACAGTGCCGCCAGAATCGCCACAACCAGCGCGCGAGCCGCGGCGCTGCCGCGGGTGCGATGTACAGCGGGCTCTCGCTCGACAGCATCCACCTGAGGGAGGTCCATGTCATCCCCGGTGCCGGGATCGGGGCCGAGAGGGAAGGCACGATCCACCCCGCGTTGCCCTTGGTGCACGCGTCGCCGGGAGCGCCCTTGTCCAACACCGTGACCTGTCGCCCACGCCTCGCCAACGCGTACGCGCACGCCAAGCCAATGGCGCCACCTCCCACGACCACCGTGCGCTTCACCTGGTGGCCTGGCAGCGCGCGTCCACGGCTGGGCTCACGCGGGAGTGCCGGTCGTCAGCACCCCTTCTCCCCGCGCGACGCCTTCTCCAGCATCGCGACGAGGTCTTCAAGGGTCTTCATTCCCTTGTCGTTGTCGTACCAGCCCATCTTTCCCTCGAAGAGTTCGTTCTCCGAGCGCTGGGACTTCTCCTTGGCCAGCCACGTGATCAGCGCGGCGGGACGCTCCACCCAGCAGCCACGCTCCGCGTGGTTCGCGTCGAGGAGCAGCACGGTCGGCGTGGCACCGCGCCCGTCGGGCGTTTTGTGCGAGTCCATGATCCCCCGCCCCACGTCGCTCCCGATGATCCGCAGCTCGGCGCCCATCAGCTGCTCCACGAGCTTGGCCAGGTACGGGATGGTGTTCACCGAATCCGAACACCCGTCGACGGCGACCACGAGGAACTTCCACGGGCCGCGTGCAGCCCGCGCCCGCGCGAGGAGCGCGTCCGGGACCACCGCCTGCTGGAAGTTGCGCTCCCACTGTTCCTTGCGGCGCTCGGCGCGCGCCAGGAAGTCGGCGAAGCTCCGCCCGTCCGCGTACAGCTGCGCGTAGTTGGAGTCGACCGCCGTCAGCACGGCATCGGCCGTGCGCGCCGGCTCGTTCCCGCAGAGGAGTGCCGCGGTGGTGAGGGCACCAAGAAGTCCGGTCATGTGGGATCCGCGGGCGAGGGTGGGGTCGGGCGGGTGAGCATGAGGTAGAGCAGGAGCACCGCCCCCACGGTAACGCCCATGTCGGCGACATTGAAGATCCAGAAGCGGGCGTCCCCGATCCCCACATCGATGAAGTCCACCACACCACGCGCCGAGCGCAGGCGATCGGTGAGGTTCCCGACGGCGCCGCCCACGATCAGGCCGAGCGACGCCCCCATCGCACGATCGTGCGGCGCCGCTTCGTGGTACATGCGCAGCAACATCGCGATCACGATGAGGGCGAGCACCGAAAACACGACCCGCGAGTACTCGCCCAGGTAGACCGAGAAGGCCGCGCCGGGATTGTAGACCAGGGTAAAGCGAAGCGTTTCCCCGATGACCTCGCGCGGCACATGCTCGACCCCAACTCCCTCCACCCACTGCTTGGTGCCGCAGTCAGCGAGAAAGAGCAGGCACGCGAGGGGAAAGAACCACCGGGCCTTGGACAGCGCGATCACGGGCGGGTTCGGTCGAGGGTGGACAGGGACGGCAGCCCGGGGAGCGGGCCACCTGGAAAATCACATGGGGCGACCGGTGGTTCCGGCCGCCCCATTGGACACCTGTGGCATCAACGATGTTGCCACGACGACCCGTGTCGCCTTACGGCTTCTTGGTGACCAGCGCCTTCACGTC
>JAEUJK010000666.1 GCA_016794735.1 Gemmatimonadota bacterium
TGCCGCCGTGATGGCCGCGCAGCTGGACGATCTCGAGATCGTGATGGACGGTCCGGAGCCGCCGATCCTGGACGGGAGTGCGGGGCCGTTCCTGCGCGCCCTGCAATCGGCGGGGATCCGCACCAACGGCGGAATGCCGTCGTCGCTGGTCGTGCGCACGCCGTTCCGCATGGAGGATGGCGACTCGTGGTACGAGGCGCACCCGGGAGACGGACTGACGGTTGGGGTCACGATCGAGTTCGATCATCCGCTGGTGGGCCGGCAGAGCGGGTCGTGGCGCGTGACGACGGACGGGTTCGCGGGGGAGCTGGCGGACGCCCGCACGTTCGGGTTTGCCTCCGAAGTCGAGTACCTGCGCGGGCGCGGGCTCATTCGCGGGGGATCGACCGACAACGCGATCGTGCTGGATGAGGCCGGGGTCGTGGGCAACACGCTGCGATGGCCCGACGAGTTTGTGCGCCACAAGGCGCTGGATTGTGTGGGTGACCTCGCACTTGCGGGGCATCGGGTGCAGGCCCGGATCGTGGCGTTCCGCCCGAGCCACAGCGGGACGGTGCGATTTGTCCGGGAATTGACCAAACGTGCGCAGAAGGAGTATGCCGTGATCGGGATCGAGGACATCATGAAGGTCCTTCCGCATCGGTACCCGTTCCTGCTGGTGGATCGGGTCATCGAGTATGAGGAAGGCAAGCGGGTGGTCGGGATCAAGAACGTCTCGATCAACGAGTGGTTCTTCCAGGGGCACTTTCCCGGCCACCCCATCATGCCGGGGGTGCTCATCGTCGAGGCCATGGCGCAAGTCGGCGGGATCCTGCTCATGGGCACCGTGCCGGATCCCGAGAGCAAGGTCGTCTACTTCACCGGGCTCGATGGCGTGCGGTGGCGGCGTCCGGTGAAGCCCGGCGATGTGCTGCGCTTCGAGCTGGAAGTGCTGCAGCTGCGTGGCTCGGTGTGTCGCATGCGCGGGGTGGCCAAGGTCGATGGGACGGTGGTCTCGGAGATCGCCGAGATGTCCGCCATGCTGCGCGACCGATGAGCGCGAACATCCATCCGACGGCGCTGGTCTCGCCGAAGGCCGAGATCGGCAACGACGTGACGATCGGCGCGTTTGCCATCATCGGCGACCAGGTCACCATTGGCGATGGCTGCGTGATCGAGCCGCGCGCGACCCTTGAGCGCAACGTGCGGCTTGCCCCGCGCGTGACGATCGGGTCGGGCACGATCGTCGGTGGCGACCCGCAGGACCTCAAGTTCAAGGGCGAGGACACGTGGGTCGAGATTGGCGAGGGCACGCGGATCCGCGAGTACAGCACGATCAACCGCGGGACGTCGCAGTCATGGAAGACTACGGTGGGGAAGGGCTGCTTCCTCATGTCGTACGTCCACCTGGCGCACGACTGCCACGTGGGTGACGGTGTCATCATCTCCAACGGGACGCAGCTGGCCGGCCACGTGACGATCGAGGATCGCGCGATTGTCTCCGGGCTCGTGGCGGTGCACCAGTTCGCCAAGATCGGGCGTCATGCCTTTGTGGGCGGATGCTCGCGCGTGGCGAAGGACGTGCCACCGTTCATCAAGGCCGTCGGCAACCCGGTGAAGTTGTACGGGCTCAACAGCGTCGGCCTGCAGCGCAGCGGGTTCCCCGACGAGGTCGTGCGCGAACTCAAGCGGGCGTATCGGCTCTTCTTCCGCTCCGAGCTCAACGTGTCGCAGGCCATGGCGCGGGCGCGGACGGAGCTGTCGCCGATCCCGGAGATCGAGCACTTCCTTTCCTTCCTCGAAGACTCCGAACGCGGGACGGTCGTGTGACGGTGCGTGTTGGCGTGATCGGGGCCGGTGCGCTGGGCTATCACCACGTGCGGATCCTGCGCGAGGTGGAGCACGCGTCGCTGGTGGGGTTTGTCGACTCGCGCCCGGAACGCGCGGCGCAGGTCGCGCAGGAACTCGGGGTCACCGCCTTCCCCGATGCCGCGGCGCTGATCGAGGCCTGCGACGCCTTGTCGATCGTGGTGCCGACGCCGGCGCACTACGCCGTCGCCCGCCAGGCGCTGGAGCGCGGACGCCACCTGCTGATCGAGAAGCCGCTCACCACCACGGTGACAGAAGCGGACGAGCTGCTCGCGATCGCCGAGCGTACCGGCGCG
>JAEUJK010000668.1 GCA_016794735.1 Gemmatimonadota bacterium
CCCGAACGTCGCGAGGTCGAGCGCGGTGGTGTTGAGGCCAGCGGCCATGTGCAGCCACGGCTCGTACAGGTAGGACGCCACGCGCAGCGAGTCCAGGATCTTCGGCGGACGATCGTCCGCGGTGAGCAACAGCTTCGTGTATTGGGTGGCCCGGCCGGGGATCAACGCCCGCGAGTCGCCGAACACCGGGCTCGTGAGCCCGAGGGGGGCGGCCACGTGCTCGAAGATCCACGGCATGAACGGCGTCCCGGTGACGCGATCCACGATCATCCCAAGCAGTACGTAGTTTGTCTGATTGTAGGACCACTGGGTCCCGACGGGAAACTGGAGCGGCTTGCCCCCGGCGATCGTGAGCGCCGAATCGCGGTCGTGCGAGAAGAGCTCCCCGGTGTTCGGGCTGACCATGACATCGGGGAGCCCCGAGGTGTGCGAGAGGAGACGGCGCACCGGGATCCCCTGCCACGACGCCGGCAGCCCGGGAAGCAGCGAACCGATCCCCTGGTCGAGGACGACCTTGCCCTGCTTGACGAGCATCATGACCGCCGTCGCCGCCCAGGCCTTGGTGGTCGAGGCAATGATGAAGCGGGTGGTTGGCGTCACGGGGACGCGATGCTCGACGCTGGCCAACCCATACGCGCGGCTCATGACCACCTTGCCGTCGCGAATGACGGCGACCGCCATCCCCGGGATGCGCCGTTCCGTCATTTGGGCCTTGAGCCAGACCTCGGCGCCCGCGATGTCGCTGCGCCCCTGCGCCGGCAGCAGGTCGGACGCGACGATGGCAGCCAGCACCACGCTCAGGACTCGGACGATTCGCGGCATCGGTCTCGGTGTCAGTGGTGAGGTGCTTCCCGCCGCGGAGCGGCACGGCCGGGTGGACACCGGCAACGGTGGGAAGTTGTGGGGCAATCGCCCCGACAGACAGGCCCGCACCGCGCCGGCAGCCTTGACCGCGTACGCGACACAGTGGTTAATGTCGCATCCCGACTGGAGCCTCCCGGTGCGTATCCCCCTGCTGAAGTTCTTCGCTGCATGCGTCGTCACCGCCGCGTCCCTCGACGCACAACCAGACATGGCGTCGCGGTACAGCCGTGCCGCCGCGATGTTGCCCCAGGCCGCGCAATCGTTGGTGTCCGGCAACCAGCTCGACCCCCGGTGGCTCGACGGCGACCGGTTCTGGTACCGCGGGGCCCGCGGGCTTGGTGGCGAGTTCATCGTGGTGGACCCGGTGCGCGGCACGCGTGCCCCGGCGTTCGACCACGCGCGGCTCGCGGCGGCACTCTCCGTGGCCTCGGACACCGCGTACACGCCCACGCGCCTTCCCTTCACCGAGGTGGAGTTTGCGCGCGACGGTCGCAGCATCCAGGTGCAGGTCGCCGACTCCGTGCGCTTCACCTGCGACATCGTGGCGTATCGGTGCAATGCCCCGGAGAAACTCGGCGCGCGGCCAACCGATGAGGTGCCGTCGCCCGACGGGAAGTGGGTGGCCTTCGTGCGCGGCGAAAACCTCTGGGTGCGCAACCTCGCGAGCGGCCAGGAGTCGCAACTCTCGACCGATGGCGAGACGCACTGGGGCTATGGCGTGCAGCCGGAAGGGTGTTGCCAGGAAATCACCAACCGTCGCGCGCGCCGGCGCATGTTGCCCGTGGTGCGCTGGTCGCCCGATTCCCGTCGCATCGCGACGCATCGGTACGACGAACGCCGGGTGGAGTCGCTGCACCTCTGGGAGACCGTGCCCGGGGCGCGTCCAAAGCTCCACAGCTACAAGTATGCGCTGCCCGGCGACTCGATCATCCCGATGTTCGACGTGTACGTCTTTGACGTCGAGGCGCGGCGCGGGACGCGGATGGAGCTCCCCCCGATCCCGGGCATGTTCACCACGGGGGATTCCGCGTTTCGCGATGTGCGGTGGACGGGCGATGGCACTTCGCTGTTTGTCACCGCACGCAGCCGCGACTTCAGGAAGTACGATGTCTACCAGGCCGACCCCGCCAGCGGGCGCGCGCGGCTGGTGTTCACGGAATCCGGAAAGACCTACCGCGAACTGCATCCGTTCAACGGGATGCCCAACTGGCGGCCGTTGAAGAACGGGCGCGAGCTGCTCTGGTGGTCCGAGCGTGATGGGTGGGGCCACCTGTACCGCATCGACGCCACCACGGGGCAGGTGATCAACCAGGTGACCAGCGGGCCGTGGCTGGTGCACGACCTGCTCTCGGTCGGTGAGGCCACCGGGACCGTGCACTTCACGGCGGTGGGACGCGAGGACGGCGTGGATCCCTACTATCGCCTGCTCTACAAGGTCGCGCTCGACGGCAGCGGGCTCGCGCGATTGTCTGCGGAAACGGCCGATCACCAGGTGTGGGCCACGCCGTCG
>JAEUJK010000863.1 GCA_016794735.1 Gemmatimonadota bacterium
TACCAATCGGCCCACCTCGAGGCGCGCTGGCCGCACTTCATTGGTGTGGCCTATCCGCTCCCGTTTCTCTACGGGCCGCTCATGTACCTCTACTCGGCGGCGGCCGCGGACCGCACGCGCCGCCTGACGTGGCGGGACGCCACGCACTTCCTCCCGTTTGTCATCGTCGTGCTGTGGGGATTACCGATCTACCTGCTGAACGCCCAGGACAAGATCGCGTTGTACCAGCGGCTCGTGGCCGGTGAGTCGACGACGCTCACGTCCGTTGCCGATCCGCTCAAGTTTGTCTCCGGCCTCGGGTACGGGGTGGCGACGATGCTCCTGCTCCAGCGCCATCGACAGCGCGTGAAGGACTCGTATTCGAGCATCGAACATGTCACCCTGCGATGGCTGGCGTGGCTCGGGGCCGCCGCTCTGGGCATTTGGGGAATGGCCACGGCCTTCGACCTGCTGCGATCGCTCGGCGTGGCCAGCGTGAACTGGAGCGATCAGGTGATCTCGCTGTGTGTGGCTGCCCTGGTGTGTGCCATCGGGTACCTCGGCCTCCGGCAACCCGAAGTTTTCCGCTTCGAGACGGCCGAGTATCCCGTTGCTGTTGCGCCTGGCGGCGTGGCGCTGGCTGCGGAGGTCGCGCCCGCGGGGCGGGCGGTGGTGGAGGAACCGGCCGAACGCGACGCCGAAGCGAACGCCGCGCGATACGAGCGCTCCGGGCTCAGCGACGTCGAGGCGCGGCGGCTCAAGGGGCGACTCCTGGCCCTCATGGAGCAGGACCGTCCATGGACCGACAGCGCCCTCACCCTGGCGACGCTTGCTGCCCGACTCTCGACCACTCCGCACAAGCTCTCCGAGGTGCTGAACGCCGAGGTCGGCGAGACCTTCTATGACTTCGTGAACGGGTACCGGGTGCGGGAGGTCCAGCGCCGGCTGGTCGCAGGAGAAGGGCGCACGCTCAAGCTCCTGGCCCTCGCGCTCGACGCTGGATTCTCCTCCAAGAGCACCTTCAACCAGGTGTTCAAGAAGCACACGAACCAGACGCCGTCCGAATTCCGGGAGTCCAACGGGCTCTGACGCCTGTCGAGTCCGCGTTCCGGGTCCGATCCGGCCGGACGGGACGTCCAGACCGTCCGGTCAGGGCGAGCGGGGCGTCGAAATCACGCAGGGTTCACCCACGAAGCGGCCGACTGGCGGCTGCTGTGGCCTTTTGACCATGGGTGACGTATGCAACGCAACGAAAACTCGCGCCGGCCGCGCCGGCGTCGCAGCACCTTCACGACCCTCGTCCGCCGCCTACCGGCGGTGCTCGTCCTCGGCGCGGTGGTAGCTGGGGACGCCAGAGCGCAGCACAGCCATGGCCCGGGATCCGGGCACGCGCACGGTCCCAACCTCCACGTCAGCTCGCGGTGGAAGGAGTGCTCGTTCCAGCTGGACGCGGCTCTCACGCAGCGCGCATGGCGGCAGTTCACCGGCGAGGCGGGTGTGGTCGCCTATTTCCGCCCACTCATCGATGCGGCACCGATGGGGAAGGGGCGGTGGGAGGTGTCGGCCCTGCAGTGGAAGACCGGCATCGACGACGCCGACGCGGCATGGAACGACACCTTCGTTCATCCGGACTCGGCGCACTGGCTCTTCGAGGGCTCCGGGCTGCAGTTCCCCGGACTGACGGCTCGGGTGGGCGTCAGTGATCGGACGGATGTGGGCGTCTACTTCACCAAGAGCCCTCGCGCCAACTACGGCTTCTACGGCGTCCAGGTGCAGCAGAACATGCTGGGCCATGCGGGGGGTGCGTGGGCCGCGTCCGCGCGTGCGAGCGTGGTTTCGCTCTTTGGCCCGGAGGACGTGGACTTCCAGGTGTTCGGTGCCGACCTGGTCGCGAGCCGTCGCATCGGTCTCGTCTCCAATCGGGTCGCGCTGTCGCCGTACGCCTCGGTGTCGGCGTCGCTGTCGCGGTCACACGAGAAGTCCTCGGTGGTCGACCTCGAGGATGAGCGGGTATTCGGCGCGCAGGCCTCGGTTGGGGCGGTGATGCAGGTGGCGGGGATCCGCCTGGCGGTGGAGACGACCGCGGCGCGGGTGCCTAACGTGTCCCTCAAGGTCGGCTTCGGTCGCGGCTTGTGAGCGCGCCCCATGGCGTGGCGGGCGATCGGTGGTCACGGCGCGTCATCCGGATGGGGCGCGTCGTGGCCGTCGCGCTGGCGGTGTGGGTGGGCGTGTACGCGATCGTGGCGTACAGCCTGCTTCCACTTGGCGGCGCCTCTCCCGTGCTCGCCCGGAGTTTCCAGGCGCATGAGGTCGCGGTGTACCTGCACGTGTTTGGTGCGTCGCTCGCCCCGGTGCTTGGCATGGCGCAATTCTCGACGCGCCTTCGGGCGCGTTGGCCCGCGGTGCACCGCTGGACGGGGCGTTTCTACCTTGGCGTGTGTGTGCTGGTGGGCGGCGCGGCGGGCGCGTGGCTCGCGGTGTTTGCGCAGGGTGGGGCGGCGGCGCAGGCCGGGTTCCTGTGCCTCGCGCTCGCCTGGCTCGCCACCGGCGCCGTCGGGCTGGCGCGCGCGTGCGATGGCGACATCGCGGGGCACCAGGAATGGATGTGGCGCAACTACGCGCTCACGTGGGGCGCGGTGATGCTCCGCGTGTACATGGGCGTCGCCCAGGCCATCCCCGGCGTGACCTTCGACCGGGCGTATCCGGTGGTGGCGTGGCTTGCGTGGGTGCCTAACGCGATGGTGGTCGAGTGGTACCTGGCGCGCCGCCGGCGTGGGGCGCGCGAGGGGTCACTCAGCGCGACCGGGCCCGGCGTCGGGCACTGCACTTGATCTCGACGAGCGCGGCCGGGCGCGGCATGGCGGTCACCGCCACCGTGGCGCGTGCTGGCGGGTCCGTCGGGAAGAAGCGCATGTACTCGGCGTTCATGGCGGCGTAGTCGGCCATGTCCTTGAGGAAGACCGTGCACTCGCCGACATCGGCCATCGTGGCACCGGCGGTCACGAGCGCACTGCGGATGTTTTCGAGTGTTTGCTTCGTCTGGGCGCCAGCGCCGCCGTCGATGATGTCCTGCGTGCCCGGCTTGATCCCGGTCATGCCCGAGACGAACACGAGGTCACCGTCGCGAATGGCGACCGAGTAGGCGGGGACGAGCGGTGCGATGCCCGGCGGGTTGATGACCTCGCGGTCGCGCTGCGCGGCGAGGGGGCGTGCGGCGAGCAGGCAGGCCACGATCGCGCCGGGGAGCGCGTGGACGAACGAACGCATGGGGAGTTCACGTGAAGGGACGGCGAGAGCTTAGCGCGACCATGCGATGATGCGCCAGCGGGGGGGCTCGCACACGGCGGGTTGGCGGGACCGCATCTGCACTCTGGACATTGTCGCTGTGGTGGCGTCGATTGGCCCCGCATGACGACTGACCGATCGGCCCGGCGCCGTTTTCTCGCCTTCGTCGCCAGCAGCCCGCTCTTCGCGGCCGCCGGCTTCGAGCCTGGTCTCCTTTCGGGGCTGCTCCGCGGTGGGCGCGACGCCGATCGCGACCTGCTCGATCTCGCCGGGCACCTGCCGGTGCAGGAGTCGCTGATCACCCGCGCGCAAGACGGACTGGACGTGTTCGACTTCGAACCGGTGGCGCGGAAGGCGATCCCGGTGGCGCACTGGGGCTACCTCGCGGGTGGCACCGACGATGACGCGACGATCGCGGCGAATCGCGCGGGTTTTGATCGTTGGGTGCTGAACCCGCGTCGCTTGATCGATGTGAGTCGCATCGACGCCAGCGTTACGTTCTTCGGTACCACCTATCCCACGCCGATCGTGATCAACCCGGTGGGGAGCCAGAAAGCTTTCCATGCGCAGGGCGAGGTGGCGGTCGCGCGCGCGGCGCGGGCGAAGGACCACCTGATGGTGTTGTCCACGGTGGCGACGACGTCGATCGAGGACGCCATCGCCGAGCGTGGTGGGCCGGTCTGGTTCCAGCTCTATCACCAGTCGGACTGGTCGGTGACGAAACAGATGGTCCAGCGCGCGGAACGTGCTGGCGCGCCGGCGATCGTATTCACGGTGGACCTGCTGGGAGGCAGCAACCGCGTGACGCTGCTGCGCGAGTCGCGGAAGGACACGCGCGAATGCACGCGATGTCACCTGGGGGGACCGCCGCTGCCCGGACTCACGGGGCGCGTGGACGCGGCCGACAATCGGCGCAAGCCGAACCTCAAGGGCTACGAGAAGCTCCCGCCGCAGCTCGAGCGCGGTACGCCGACATGGGAGTTCGTGGATCGCCTCAAGCAGACGACGCGCATGAAGGTGCTCGTGAAGGGGATCGTGACGGAGGAGGACGCGGCGCTTGCCGTGGAGCACGGAGTCGACGGGCTGTTCGTCTCCAACCACGGCGGTCGCGCGGAGAACTCGCGTCGGGCCACGATCACGTCGTTGCCCGAGGTGGTGAAGGGGGCGAACGGGCGCATCCCCATCGTGTGCGACGGGGGCTTCCGCCGCGGGACGGATGTGTTCAAGGCGCTCGCGTTAGGCGCCACGGCCGCGGGAATCGGGCGCCCGTACATCTGGGGGCTCGGCGCCTTTGGCCAGGAGGGGGTGGAGGCGGTGCTCACCATCCTGCGCAAGGAATTCGAGCTGACGATGAAGCAGAGCGGGACGACGACCCTGTCGCAGATCTCGCGTCGCCATATCGCCCCGGCCTGACGCCGGTCACCGGATGCTGCGGAGCCAGGCGAGCGCGCCTACTGGACCCGCGCCGACGCCTCGGCGGAGGTGATCACCGGGAGCACCTCGAACTGCACCAGGTCGTCCCACGCGGCGATCCACGTGTCGAGGAGTCGCCGGTCAGCACACTCCATGACCTGGTAGCAGCGGGTGAGGTCGTCGGTGACCCAGCTGTTCACGTAGGTGAGCCCCTCGGGGGCCAGCCGGCCGCGGGTGCGAAAGCGCTCGTACACGGGGCGGGGATCGCCGTTGCGGAAGTGTTCGATGACCATGAAGAGCACGGGGAGTCCTCCGGGTGGGTGCGCTGGCGAGGTGATCGGCAAGGTATCGAACGTCGCCCCGTGGCCTCGCGTAGCCCAGTGTCAGTTGGCGCTGTCGTCGTTGCGCCGCCCCGGTCGTCAGAGTACTTTGCACTGCAAAGTCATACAGGATCCGCATGTCGAGCTGGCTGAGGCGAATACGAGGTGCTGTCGGGACGGGGCTGACCTGGGGGGCGACGTGGGCGGTCGGGGGGATCGGGATCGGGCTTTCGACCTTCCTCCCCTGGCACCCCTTCACGGCGTTCATGCGCGTCATGGATGCACCGCTTCCGGCCATGGCCATTCCGGGATTCGTGGCTGGGGTGCTCTTTTCTGGCGTCCTGGGTGTCGCGGCACGCGGGAGGCGGTTCGCCGACCTTTCGGCTCCAGTATTCGCGCTATGGGGAGCTGTTGGTGGCGCCTTACTGGTCGCATTTCCGTTCGCGCTCGGCGCCGTCGGGCTGGCCAGTTTCGAGGGGTCACCGCACACTCCGGCCCAGGCCATCGCCGCCGTCGCCCCTGTCTTCATCCTCTTCAGCGCGGCGTCCGCCGTCGGTTCCCTGCTCCTGGCGCGGCGCGCGCAGGAGCGGGCGGAGAGCGACCTCCTGGGGTCCGGCGGCGAGTCGCCCGCGCTCCCCGAGGGAGACTCGGGGCTTGGGTCAGAGACGCTTCGGTCCCGGAAATCGGCGGCTGAGCGTCACGGCGTTCGCTGACACGGAGGCCCACGTGGAGGGTATCCCCGGGCCCGGCCCGCACCGCAACTATATCTCATGACGCATCCGTCTCCTGAGTTTCTGGAGCTGCAGGCGGCCCTTGCCGGCGAGTACTCGCTGGTGCGGGAGTTGGGCCGCGGCGGGATGGGGGTGGTCTACCTCGCGCGGGATGTGCACCTCGAGCGCGACGTGGCCATCAAGATCCTCCCGGCGCACCTCGCCGTGGACGCGGCCGCGCGCGAGCGCTTCCTGCGAGAGGCGCGGCTGGCCGCCGGCTTGTCGCATCCGCACATCGTGCCGATTCACCGGGTTGGCGAGGCGGGTGGCTTCGTCTTCTTCGTCATGAGTTACGTGAAGGGCGAGACGCTCGGCGAACGGCTCCGCACGCGTGGCCCGCTTCCTCCAGCGGAGGCGATGCGTGTGATGCGCGAAGTCGCGTGGGCGCTCGCATATGCGCACGGGCGCGGGGTTGTTCATCGCGACGTGAAGCCCGACAACATCCTCCTGGAGTCGGATACCGGACGCGCCCTCGTGAGCGATTTCGGCATCGCGCAGGGCGGCGCCGAGGATGATGATGGGAAGGTGATGGGGACGGCGCAGTTCATGAGCCCGGAGCAGGCGGCCGGCGAGATGCTCGATGGACGCAGCGACCTCTTCGCGCTCGGCGTGGTCGGGCACCTGGCGGTGAGTGGCAAGTTGCCCCCGCGGTCGGAAGCCACGTGGAGCACATCGGCGCTGCCGGTGCGCACGGTGAGTGTTGCCGAAGCAGCACCTGGGCTGCCGCCAGCGTTTGCGGCGGCGATCGATCGCTGCATGGAGCTCGACCCCGCGCTTCGCTTCGCCGATGGGGAGGCACTGGCCGCGGCGCTCGTTCCACCGCCGTCGCGTCCGGAGTTGCCGCCGGGTTTGCGTGCATGGCTCGCCGCGCGCAATCCGCTGCTCGTTCCCTACACGGGATGGATGGCGGCCTTCGGCACGTTGACGCTCGTGAACCTCGTGGTGTGGCTGGCTGGGCAGCGACCGGCGGGCGCCGGCGACATCTTCCTGCTGGCGGGGATCACGTCGTTGCCGCTGGTTCCCATCGTTGGCTTTCACCTCAACCAGGCGCGCAAGCAGTTCCGTGCGGGGTTCTCGCTGGCGGACCTGCGAGCCGCACTCGACGTGGCGCGTCGTGAGCGCGAAGAGGTCGAAGCGCTCGAGCAGAAGGAGCCGGAGCCCACGTCACACATGTACCTGCGTGGCGCGACGCTGGCCGCGGGCGCCTGGCTGGCCACCACGTTCGTGCTGATGCTGCTGAACATCGTGCACGAGAACCGCCAGGCGTTGCTCATCTTCGCCCCGGTGCTCACCACGATGGCCCTTGGGGCACTGAGCAATGCGCTCGATGTCCAGTTCGTCCCGACGCGGGTGCGTCGTTGGTGGCAGGCGGGGATTCGCGAGCGGTTGTGGAACAGCCGGCTGGGCCGTTGGCTCTCGCGCCAGATGGGAGCGCCGGAGCACGCTGGTACGGTGGACCAGAATGCGTTCCGCGCCACCGAGGCGGCGTTAGGCGTCGCGGCAGGCGAGCTGTTTGCCGCGCTGCCCAGTGCCTACCGCGACCAGCTGCAGGATCTGCCCGCGATTGTCGAGTCGCTCGAGGCGCGTGCGGCGGCCGCACGCGCGGAGCTCGACATGGTGGCGGCGATGGCACCTGCCGGCGACGACGCCGCGCTGCTCGCGGGGCGTCGCGCCAGCGCGCGCAAGCACCTCACCGATGCCGTGGCGGCGCTCGAGGGGATCCGGCTCGACCTGCTGCGGGTGCATGCCGGTGCCAACGACCTCGCGCCGCTGACGACGCTCATGGAGGATGCGCGACGCATTGGCGAAGACCTGCATCGACTGGCCGCGGCCCAGGAGGATGTGGACCGCGCGATCGGTGGGAGCGGGGGCGGGGCGCGACGCATTCCCACCCCCGTGTGATCCCGCGCGACCACGCCCAGCGCGAGTGCGCCTAACGGGGACTGCGGGCACGCCGCGCTGCCCTACCCCTCGAACAGGACCGTCGATGGCGGCTGACGTGCGACGCGCCACGCCGGGATCAGGCTTGCCACCAGCGTGGCCACCGCCGTGAGCACCGCCACGGAAGCAAACGTGAGGGGATCGCTCGCCCCAACACCGTGCAGCAATTGCTGCAGCAGGCGCGTGGCGAGGAGGGCCACCACCACGCCCGCGGCAAGCCCCACGACGACCTGCCGCAGCCCGGTGCCCAGGCTCAGGCGCACGAGGGTGAGGGGCGTGGCGCCGAGGGCGGCGCGAATGCCGAACTCGTGCTGGCGCTGCGTGACCACCTGCGAGACGGCCCCAAACACACCAAGCAGGGCGAGGCCGAGCGCGAGGGTCCCGAAGAGCGACAGGAGGCGCATCGCAAACGCCTGCTCGGCCATGGCTGCGGCGAGCACGTCGTCCCACACCTGGATCTCCGACACCGGCAGGCGCGGGTCGATGCCACGGATGACCTGCCGGATCGGGGCGATCATCGCGGTCGGGCTGCCGTCGACCCGCAACACCAGGTGCATCGTGCGGCGCGTGCTGCCCGGTGCCTTCGCAAACTGGGCGAGGGTCGCGTAGAACTGCGGCTTCACCGTGCGCGTGAGTCCATTGTGGCGCACGTCATCCACCACGCCAACGATCGTGTACGGCGGCGGGTTCGGTTGGTTGCTGCCGATCCGCACGCGGGCACCAATGGCTGAACGATCCGGCAGGTATGCCTTCACAAAGCTCCGGCTCACGACAAGGGCCGGCGGTGCTGCCATGTCGTCCCGCGCGTCGAGAAACCTGCCCTCGACCAGGCGGAGGCCCATCGTTTCGAAGTACCCTGGTGTCACGACCTGCCAGTCACCGGGCGTGCTCTGGCCTGCCGGCGGAACGTAGCCTTCCACCGCCAATCCCCAGTCGCCCATCTCGGAGGCCAGCGGGACCTGGCGCACGGCTCCCGTTGCGACCACCTGCGGAAGGGCCCCAACCTGGCGCGTCAGTTCACTCCAGAACGCCGCGACCTGGATCGAGTCGGGATACCATGTCGACGGGGTGGATACCTGCATGGAAAGCACACCGCGTCCGTCGAAGCCTCGGTCCACGGCAAGGAGGTTGCGCACGGTGCGCACCATCAGGCCAGCACCAACGACGAGCACGACGGCCAGTGCGATTTCCATCGTCACGAGGCCCTGGCGCCAGCGCAGTCGCGCGGCGCCCACCGTGGCGCCCTTTCCGCCTTCCCGCAGGTCCGACGCCGGCGCCACGCGTGTGGAGTGCAGGGCGGGGAAGATCCCGGCCAGCAGGGCGGTGACCATGGTGACCACGATGGCCACGGCGATCATCACGCCGTCCACCTGCGTT
Organism: Gemmatimonadota bacterium; assembly: GCA_016794735.1. Classification (GTDB taxonomy): domain Bacteria; phylum Gemmatimonadota; class Gemmatimonadetes; order Gemmatimonadales; family Gemmatimonadaceae; genus RBC101. Next base: position 9,086 of record JAEUJK010000863.1, read on the forward strand.
TCCGCAATGCGTGGGAACGCCGCGGGGGCAAACCGGCGGGCCCCGGCCGCGCCTAACGTCGCAATGCCGATGCCCACCACGCCGCCGGCCACCGCCAGCAACGTGCTCTCCGTGAGGAGCAGGCGACTGAGGCGCGCCGAACCCGCCCCGAGGGCCACGCGGACGGCGAGCTCACGCCGACGGTGCTCCCCACGAACGAGGAGCAACGCCGCGACGTTCGCGCAGGCGATGAGCAGCAGCAAGACCACCGCGCCCATCGTGATGAGCAGGACCGGACGAATGCGACCGGTGACCTGTTCGTTGACCCCAACCGAGAAGGCACGGAACTGCCGGGACTCGGGGAGGATCCCATCCCGCGTGAGTTCCGCGACCCTGTTGGCCAGCTGCTGGTTTGCGAGTTCGACCGTGGCACCGGGCGCGAGGCGTGCGACCCCGTACCACCCGTGACTTCCACCACCACCCGGGGTCATGGCGGGGCCGGGGGTGGCGCCCTCGGACTCGGCGTCGGTGGCATTCGGCATCCAGGCCAGCGTGGGTCCGTCGCGCCCGAAGTCGAGCGGGAGCTTGAAGCCCGCCGGCATGATGCCGATCACGGTGGCCGCGCTGCCGTCCACCTGGATCGCCTGCCCCACGATGGCCGGGTCGGCATTGAAGGAGCGCTGCCACAGCTCATGGCTCAGGATGATGACCCGGTCGCCATTGGGCCGATCCTCGGCCTCCGTGAAGTTCCGGCCGTACAGCGGCGCCACGCCGAGGATCGGGAACAGGTGCGACCCTACCGATCCGTAGCGAATGCGCTCCGGCACGTCGCCCGCGGTGAGGGTGATGTTCCCGTCGGTGAAGAGGGCCACGTCCTCGAAGGCCGCGATCTCGGCGTCCCAGGCTTCGTACTCGTCCCACGAGAGCCACGTCTGGTCGAATCCCTTCCACGCGCTCCACAGGACGGCAATGCCCTCCGGACGTGCGTAGGGCAGCGGCTTGAGCAACACGGCATTGGCGACGCCGAACAACGTGGTAGTCGCCCCGATGCCAAGGCCGAGGGT